>JALSJU010000094.1 GCA_026989145.1 Thiotrichaceae bacterium | reverse complement strand
AGATGACATGATTCTTAAACCAAATAAATTAAAACAGGCGAACATTATACCTTTCTTGTTAGAATGCGCGACATGCAAATACACAAAAACACCTCATTAAAAGCATTAAATACCTTTGGCGTTGATGCAAATACCAAATATTACTGTGAAATTCACTGTCGCGACGATATTGCTGCACTGCTAGATTGGAAGGCGGCCAATAAGGTTACTGAAAATATGCCCAATTTATTGGTAGGTGGTGGCAGTAATCTATTGTTTAAAAGTGATTACGAGGGATTGGTCTCTCAAATTTGCCTTGCCGGTAAAGATATTGCGGATGAAAATGAACAGTATGTTTACGTCACCGCGGCTGGGGGCGAAAACTGGCATGATTTTGTACGCTGGTGTGTGGCACAGCAATTTGCAGGCTTAGAAAACCTATCACTTATTCCAGGTACAGTTGGTGCTGCACCTATTCAAAATATAGGTGCTTATGGGGTGGAGCTGGCTGATTGTTTTGAATCATTACAAGCGGTTGATTTAGAAACAGGTGAAGTTTTTGAGTACCACAAATCAGCTTGCAAATTTGGTTATCGTGAAAGTATTTTTAAGTCACAAATGTTGGATAAATTGTTAATTACCTCAGTCACCTTTAAGTTGATAAAGGAAGACAAAAATCCAGAATGGAAAATGGATTATGCCGGTGTGCGCGAGTTTCTGGCGGGTAAAGAGCCAACAGCCGCTCTCATTAGCGATGCGGTGATTGCATTAAGGCAATGTAAGTTGCCCGACCCTGCGGTTATTGGTAATGCCGGGAGCTTTTTTAAAAATCCTGTATTGAGTTTGGGGGAGTGGCAAGCGTTGAAAGCTGATAACCCTAATGTACCGGGCTGGGAACAAGCTAATGGTTTAATGAAAACCTCAGCTGCTTGGTTGATTGATCAATGTGGTTTTAAAGGTTATCGCCAAGGCGATGCTGGAGTATCAGAAAAGCATGCGTTGGTGCTGGTGAATTATGGCAAGGCGAGCGGGATTGATCTTTGGGGTGTAGCGCAGGAGATTATGGCTTCGGTTGAAAATAAGTTTGGGGTTGTTTTGGAGGCTGAGCCTCGGGTGTTGTAGAGTTTTTCTGCAGAACCACAAATATCGGACTTCCTGCTCTATTGTAAAACTGGAAAAAACTCTGTGTATAGAATCTATGTTTTATTGTTATATCATGTATACGGCCATATTGAATAATTTTCGGCCGTATGTATGATATAATCGCTGTATATGAAAAAAACATCAGATAAAATGGCCGTATTAAGTCAGTTGAAACAAGCAGAGACTGCAATAAGCCTACCAGAAATATCCCTACTTATTGGGCACTGTATACCCGAGCGAACTTTGCGTCGTTGGTTGGTAGCATGGGTTGAGGCGGGTGATCTTATCCGCATTGGTAAAAAGCGGGGAACACGTTATCAATTTGTAGAAAATAAAAAAAAAGAAACTCCTCCACTGTTTCTTGCTTATTTAGCTGAGCCTAAACGCTCTGCTGTATTAGAACAAATCCGAAACTTATGGACGCACACTTCTACCGCATTAGAAGGTAATACCCTAACGCTGGGTGATACGCATGCGATACTTGGGCTTGGGTTGACGGTATCTGGCAAACCGCTTAGGGAACATCAAGAAATTATCGGTCATGCTAAAGC
Source organism: Thiotrichaceae bacterium (assembly GCA_026989145.1). Taxonomy (GTDB): domain Bacteria; phylum Pseudomonadota; class Gammaproteobacteria; order Thiotrichales; family Thiotrichaceae; genus Cocleimonas. The sequence continues at coordinate 9,524 of JALSJU010000094.1, read as the reverse complement.
TATCGACTTGCTTTATCAAAGTGTTCAACATCCATTGGATAAAGAGCTGATTTATAATTTGCATAAAGCAGTTCAAACGGAAGTTGTTAATGATATTTATAAGCCAATGGGTGCTTGGAAAGTAGAAGTTAACGGCACTAACGCAGTTACATCCAGCGGCAAACAGTTATTTATTGAATACGCGCATCCATTAGCTGTTGATGGTTTGATGGAAGAGGTGATTGAATTTATTAACCAAGTTGATGTAAACAGCGTTACACCAGAATTAGCCAGTAAAGTTTATGCGAAAGTTCATATGGCAGTTGTTCACGTTCATCCCTTTTGGGACGGCAATGGACGAATAGCCCGTTTGCTTGCAAATATTATTTTGTTAAAAGCAGGTTTGCCACCATTGCTGATAGATAAAGAAAAACGACGTGAATATATTGAGTGTTTGGCTGACTATCAGGTGAAGCTGGGAAAGCTCAACGATGTTACGGGTGTTTGGCCAGATGAGAGCGTATTAAAAGATTTTGAGGTCTTTTGTGAAGAGGCTTATGAGCTTACATTATCCTTATTGAAAAGCACTTAACAGTGTGAGGAAAACTTTTAGAATGATTAAAGAACTTGATGAATTTAACTTTCATCCCTTTATTTACGATAGTAAAGGAGTCGTGTTGGTGTTTTTTACTGGGCCGCACTGTGCTTCTTGCCATCACCTACGTGACTTACTTGAGAGTGAGGTACAAGTCTTTGAAAGGGCTTTTGATGAGTTTAGGGTGGTTGAAATTAAAGCCGACAAAGCTACAGCATTGGTGAATGAGTTTAATGTGTTTCACTTGCCTAGTCTTTTTTTGTACAAGGATGGGCAGTTTCATTGTGAATTACAAAGCGAGGCGCACCCCAAAAAGCTTATTGATGCAATTTGTGAGGCATTAGCTAAGCCCGCAGAAGAGGAGCCTTAAACGCTATCAATCTAGCACGCAAAAAAAAGCCACAGAGAAACTAGATTTTCTGTGGCTTTCTCGTATTAAGATTATAAGCTTTAGAAGCGGTAACCTACAGAAAACTTGATGGTATCGTTGTCAGAATCCTGAACAAAAGCCCTTTCTTCTATTTCAGTAATTTTTTCGTCAAACTTACTGGTATCGACATACATAATGTCAGCGACTAAGCCTTTGTTACGTGATACAAAGTAGCCTGCCCCTAGATAGCGACCTTTGAGCGTTTCCATATCAAGATTAGTAGCATATGAACTATCTTTAGTGAGTAGGCCGCCAATCGTTCCGTATCCCGCCATTAAGCGAATATGTGGCGCCACGTAGTATCTTGCTCCCAATGAGAAGGCAGGAGCTGCAGCATATTTATCTGTATTATTAATATTGGCTTTGCCGATAGCTGCACCTAGGCCTGCAAATAACTCGACATTGTTGCCAACGTCAAAGTTTGCATTGCCTCCGAAGTGGCCATTAGGTAGTCCGTACCCTAGTTCAAATTTGACGTTATTTGAAAATGTAGGGGATGATAAGCCTGTTAGAGCGATAATCATTAAAGGGGTGATCAGTCTTTTCATTGTAATAATCTCTTAATTAATCAATCGTATATCTATCAATTATAAGCTATAGATTAGCATTAGTAATGGTGAATTTCTGCATAAAACTTACTCGTTATGAACTAGTTGAACGAAAAGGTCTCAGAATGTATTAAATCGAATAAAGGAGTCCAACTCGGTAGGCTGGTGTTTTTGACGTTTTGGTCTTGAGTTTTGATAGCGATCAAGACGAAAAGTATTTTCAAAGAAGTCATTATTGATGCGACTATTATTTTGCTTATAACTACCTTGGTTATATCCACTATTTTGATTAAAAGCTCCTTGTTGTTCCATTACAAATAGAAGAGCAAATACCGCAGTAGCAATAGCGAGCATAGCGAAGCCTATTTTAACGTAGCTATAGGGGCGCTCACCTTGAATGGTTCCATTTCGTCCATTAATTACATAGCGGTAGGCTTTGTTGCGGTATTTAAACGCGGCTGACCAGACGGGTAATAGTACGTGTTTAAAGGTGGTGTTTGCATGCTGGGTGTTGACCGCTGAGATACGCTGGTGATCCCCGCCGATGTCATAACGGACTGATTGATGAATCTTAGTTTCCATGATGTTTTCGGCTTGTAAAAAACCTTGATCCACGGTGACTTGATAAATCTCACTCCGAAAACCACTAATGTATTCTTCGGAATAGGGAACTAGGTTTTCTAAATCCCAAGGCTGTAAGTGATTGATTATTGTTCTGGGTAAGGTTTTAGTAGCGCCGATTAAAACGTCATCGAAGTGTAAGTTGACTCTGCCAGCTACGGGAGTCCAGCGGATCCGCGCGACGGTTCTTACTTGTTGTACGCGACGCCCATTCACTACAGTTGAATAGACTTGTCGGTCATAATAAGTGATGCCCCGTTGACCACGATAGTGACTTGTTGTTTGGCTGTCGTAAGTCCAATAGGGTAGGAATATACCGACTAACTTATCATCGCGTTTACTGTGGTTTTTAAGTGCAGAAGGTGCAAACCATCGACTGCCAATCCATTCATCATAGATTTTAATGGCTTGTTTTTGTTCGATTAAAAACGGCAGTAAGGAGCGCGGGATAATAAAACGGGCATGGGCTGTACCTGCAATAACCGGTGTGGCGCAATAAGGGCAGTCACCAGCGTGTTCATTATCTTTAAAGCTAAATTCAGCACCACAGGAGGGGCATTGAATAATAGCGATTTCTTTAGTTTTAGGTGCGTCATGGCGTAGCCGAGAAAGTTCTTTTACTGCCCCTTTAAAGTCATACTCGTGGATTGGCTCGTGCGAGGTGTCTACGGGGTAATGGTGTCCACAGTTACGACACAATAAATCTTGTGAGGTGGGGGAGTAGACCAGATGGGAGCCACAGTTTGAACAGGAAAAGTGAGCCTGTGTGATAACATGCTCATCTTCCCTTACTTTATCCTCTGTAGCGTTTATTGGCTCAGTAGATAGCGAGGTAAAGCGTGTTTTTTCATCAAATAGCCGTGACACGATGGGGTGCTTTATTTATTGTTCGGTAGCGTTGGTGGAGTCGCTGTACTATTGTCGGCATCATCAAAAAGCCCTTCTAGCGCTTTGATGCTTTCAATGGCTTGCCACTCTTTCATGCCATCAATCCAAGCCAATGAGCCGGGTGAAATTTGACGATTTGATGCAAGTTGTTGTAGTTGGGATAAGTCTAACGGGCCAACTGTTTTACGGTCAATAGCAACATGCCAATTTGTGTCAGGCAGGGGTGGCGGGCTGGGAATGGTGTTAGTAGTTTGTGATGCTGATGTTGCAGCTGATCCGAGTGCTGGCTTATCAAAGTCATGTGCCATTTTATTTGCCATCGCAAAACCTAAGCCCATTTCAATCGCGCTGCCTGTGCCACCGCCTCCGGTATTATTGATCATCGACTCACCCGCACCGAACTGGATGTATTTATTCAAATCGCCAATCATGCCCATGCTGGTACGTTTGTCTAAAGCTTTTTCAACTTCAGGAGGCAATGAGATATTTTCTACTAATACTTGGGTAAGTTCTAAGCCGTAATTTTTAAATTCTGGGCCGATGCGTTGGGTGAGTAGCTCACCAAGTTGCCCTTGGTTGCCGGCTAGGTCTAACACGGGGATATCGGCGCTACCTAAAATATCGGTATAGCGGGTAACGATTAAATTACGTAGCTGACTACTGATTTCATCGACAGTGAAGTGTCCATCGGTGCCAACAATTTCACGGATAAATTTGCTCGGGTCATCAATGCGGATGGTGTAAGTACCAAAAGTACGTAGGCGAACCATGTTAAACTCTTTATCGCGCATCATAATTGGGTTTTTAGTCCCCCATTTTAGATCCGTAAACTGGCGCATATTAAAGAAGTAGACTTCGGCTTTAAAAGGGCTCTCAAAACCATGATGCCAGTGCTGCAGGGTGGATAAAATAGGAAGGTTCTTGGTTTCAAGCTCATATAGCCCAGGGCCTAAAATATCTGCTATTTCACCTTCGCTGACAAATACCGCGACTTGTGATTCGCGTACGGTAAGTTTGGCGCCAAATTTAATCTCATTTCCATAGCGTTGAAAACGGTAAACCATGGTGTCTACGCTTGAATCTGTCCATTCGATAATATCGACGAATTCGCCAAATAGTTTGTCCCAAATGCTCATGCTCTCTCTCCTTAATATTTTATCTATCGATAGTTATGACTCAAACAGTCAGTCGATACGCAATAATTACTTAATCGCTTTAGTTGCTTCTTCTGCAATTTCTTGCACAGGGTTATCAGCGCGTGATTTTGCGGCGACTAATGCGGCGCGTAGCTCGCTTTCCATGTGGGTTAGCTCTTTATCCGCTTCGGCACGTTTAGATTTACCTTCTTCGGCAATTTTTAAGCTATCGTTGATGGTTTCGATTAACTGGTTGTTGGCTTTGCGTACTGATTCAATATCAAACACGCCACGCTCCATTTGCTTGCGCACTTCCGCGTTGGCTGTGCGTAGGTTGTCTGCATTGCTTTCTAATAAGTCATTGGTTAAGTCGGTGGCTTTTTTAACCGTGTCGGCAGTATCGCTCATGCGGTAAATGGTTACCGCTTGGGCGAGTTGATTTTTCCATAAAGGTACGGTATTAATTAAAGTTGAATTGACTTTATTGATGAGCATTTTATCGTTTTCTTGCACCAAGCGAATGCTGGGTAGGCTTTGCATCGCAACTTGGCGAGTGAGGCGTAAGTCGTGTAAACGGCGTTCTAAATCATCACGTGCGCCTCGCATATCTCTTACCGCTTGCGCAGGCAGTAGGTTTTCTTTATCGGCCTCAGCTATTTTTACCAGCTCAGGTAATTGGTTTTCATCAAGCATACGAAGTTTTTCATCACCCGCGGCGATGTAAAGCTCTAGTCGGTGAAAGTATTCTAAATTAGCATCGTATAACTTATCCAATGAAATAATATCGGTTAACAACTGTGTTTTCTGCTCTTCCATTTTGTCAGTAATGTTATTGATTTGCTTGCGCACATCATCGTACTTACTTAAAAAGACAGAGACTGGTTTTGTTTTGCCAAATAAACGCGCAAAGAAGCCAAGCTTACGATTCGGATTTAGCTCATCAATGTCAAAACCACGAATAGCGGCAATCATCTCATTTAGCGGTGCGCCTGTTTTGCCTAAGTCTTTATTGCGTACACCTTCAAGCATATTTTCAGAGATTGTGCTCATTTCTTCTTGTGCTTTACTACCAAAGAATAAAATGCTACTGCGATCTTCCAGATCAATTTCGGCAATTAGCTGCTCCATCGTTTTTTTATCATCGGACTCCGCTTTACTGTAAGCAATAATCTCATTGGAAAGCTCTTTGTATTTCGTGAGCTCAGTACCAGGAAGTAGTTCGACTTCAGTTGTGGTGGTAGTTTCAGACATTTTATAAATCCTTTTTAGTGTTATCTAATGGGCGAAAGGCTATTGATTACAGCCCTTTTAATTGTGTTTTAAGTACTTCAATTTTAACATCCAGATCAAGTTGGTCATTGCGCAAGAGCTTTTGGTGCTGCTCATCAAAGGTTGACTCAATAGAATCCAGAACCTCTTGAAAATTAGTATCTAAAACCTTCGTGGTTGCATCGCGTCCGTGGGTTTTGGCATAACTTTCTGTGACGCGCGCGGTACCTTCTAAATAAACTTTTAAAAACTTACGTGCACGGTTTAAGTCACGCGGATCCTCCTCTATTAATGTAAGAATGTCACGAGCCTTTTTAATGATGCGTTTTAAGTGTTGATCAAAGTTAATATTGTTAATATTTTCACGCGCTTTTTCAATGGTGGCAATTTTAATTTCAGCTTCCTCTAATGCTTCAAACACCTCGTCGGCACTAACGCCTAATGAGATATTACCCGTTTTATCGCGTCGGGGGTCAACACCGTAGGCAAGGTAAAAACCCAGTAATGTAACAAAGCCTATTAATAAGCTTGAAAATAAACCATAGTCTGAGAGTAAAAAAGCGGTTAAGCCAGTTGTGCCAGCGAGTATTACAGCAGCAACTGATTTAAACGGTGTACCTGGTGCGCGGGCGAGTTTCTTCTTCTTAAATTGACTTTCTAATTTAAAACCGTGCCGAGCAACCATTGCCGCAATCATAAAGCCTGCAAATAATGCACCCGCGATGATACTAGAGAATAGGTGACCTTTAACCAGATGGATGACAGCCGCAATTAATACCGGTAAAGGCATTAAAAATAGTAGCGTGCCTTTAATACCTGTCTTTACCGTATCAAGGACTTCTGTGGCGGGTTCATAGCGCTTTGCTTTACTCATGCTAGAATTAACTCATTAATTTATATGGAATAAAGCTTGTAAGCAGACTAAACCGACAGTAGCAGAAAGTAAAATAAATCCAATGGTTTTTTGAACGATATAAGGCATATATACTCGATAAATTATAGTGGCATAATCAGTATATAGTGTTTCGCACATGGTTTATCAAGTTTGACTTATTTTAGGCAAAAAAAACGGGCCACTTTAAAAGTTAGCCCGTTTGTACATATTGCTATCAACAGTACCCCCGTAAAATTGATAGCGGCCATCATTGTTAGCCCAATTAACCAGCTCCCCAATTAGATGCCGATGTCATGGTTGATGACATATTCAGCGGTTAAACTTTGGAATCCTTGATCATAGAGTGTATGAATGATCTTTTATTATTTTTAGGATTATCGGATTCCTTAGTTCAACGAAAAGTCACGACACAAACCCCTTTGAAAAGTGACTTCTTGCTGAAGTTGTTATATAGATTACGCTTATATCCCTGAATCGAAGCTGAACAGCTTAAATTAACAATTAATTATTTCTGATAATTTGTAATAAGTGTTTAATATCAATGACATACAACTCTTATTTAATTTAACTATTTTTGTAGGGATTTAGTGTTATTGTCTTTTTTCTTCAAGAATAGAGCAGGGTCAACGGTATTTCCATTAAGATAAACGGACCAATGTAGGTGAGGGCCAGTGACTCTTCCTGTGCTCCCGACTTTGCCAATGACTTGTCCGCGTTTTACCATTTGACCTTTTTTGACATTAATTTTACTTAAGTGCGCGTACAAACTGAGTAGGCCATTTCCATGATCTAAATAAATAACGTTGCCAGTAAAAAATAAATTACCGGTAAATATAACAGTGGCAGATTCAGTTGCTTTAACAGCGCGGCCAGAAGGTGCGGCAATATCCATACCGCTGTGTGGATTACGTTTTTGTTTATTTAAAATGCGTTTCAGCCCAAAGCGACCGCTATCTCGACCCGTAGTAGGGCGCATAAAACTTAGTCGGGCTTGTTTATTCGAATAAGTGTTTTGGAGCTTTTTCTTTAAGAGAGATTCACGGTTGATTCTGGAGCGTGATTTTTTATTGGGATTTACCTTATTTTTGTTTGGGATGCTTAAACGCTGAGTTCTATAGTGATAGTTTCTAACCCGAAAGCTTTTAAAATGGCTTTGCTTATTGGCATCGGTTATTTTTATCTTATGTGAGCTTGCTTTGGCACTTAATGAAATGCCAATAAGTGCCAGCCAATTATGCTTACCCTTAATAATTGCGACGGGCTTTTTTCGATAGCTAACCTGTGGTTTTTCTTGTGTAACAGGCGCAACATTAATAATGGCAACCCCACCGGGCTTTAAGTCATTCCTTGGGAAAGCATAGCTCGGTTGGCTGATTAAAAATGTCACTACTACCGTTATAAAAAACCGGTTAAAAGATAGAATTTCACTCATCATTTATGTGATATAGGTTTAAAGCGCACCAAGAAAGTGCATCAACTCATTAAAGGCTTACAACGAGCATACCAAGCCGCAAACTCTGTGTTATGCGCTTCAGCAAGTGCCACAGTGCCGAGTTTATCTACCGAGTTAAGTACACCGAACACACTACAATCAACAAAACCTGCTTGCTCACCGCTGTAAAATTTTTGCCCTTTCAAGGCATTATTTGTCCAATGATCAATGGCTGCTAAAAACTCTTTTTGCGGGTCTTTAATATTATGTTTATCTTTCATTTTACGGGCAACTTTTGGCATGATGAGTGCGCCCAAAAAGGGAATAATGAAACCTTTAATGCCATCCGCAGGGCTGATTTTTTTTATATTATTAAACGATGTTTTAAAGTTAGGGTGTACTAACGGTGGCAAATAATGCACTAAGGTTTTATCGAGCCACTCAGTCCATTCTTTATCATTTTCAGACACTGCTAGTTTGGCGTACTTAGTATTAATATGTTCGATGATGGTGGCAGATTCTACAATCACTTCATCACCATCTTTTAAAACCGGTACTTTTTTATGATCGGTAATGCCTTCTAGCTCTTTCATGCTGCGTGGCGTTACTTCCACGACTTCATAAGGTTGTTTGATAAACGTAAGCAGGGCGCGAACTTTGCTGCAAAAAGGGCAAGCTTGAAACTGGTAAAGAGTGATCATAGTGAGTACCTTTAAAAAGCAAAAAGGCATCATACCTTGTTTAGGAAAGCCTGAACAAGTCTCATGAAATTCTGCTGGTTTACAAGGGGGCAAATCCTAGGCGTGATTTTTGAGAATGGTTGTTCCCTTCGCGAAAATCACAACACAGGAGTTGACCCCTTGTAAGACCGCCCTACGGGTTGTCCGATTTATCTATATTCTTAAGAAGCTCGTTAGATTATTTTTGATTTTGCTGATTCTATTCCTTTAGTAAAAATATCATAGGGGATTTTGATATCATCGACATGGTTATAAATTTTTAAAAAAAAGTCATCACTCTTTTTTGATACTTTAATTTCTAACAGGCTCTGCTCTGTTACTTCATCTATAAATTCTACATGCATATCGTCACTATCCGGAAAAGAGCACGTTTGAAAATATATGGGGTTAATATTAGTTGACATTTACTTCAAGCCCCTTCCAAGGAAGCCAATAAATTCGTTTGTAGTAATATTAAATCCTGCTCCTAGCCCATTTGGTAGTTTGTAATCAAGAACGTCACCATATGCCTTTTTACTTTTTATCGATGCCGAACCATTATCGATGATATATTTCAAAGCATTCGCTCCTGCCTGATTTACTTCTTTTGTTGAGCCATATTTGTCTATCAGTGCTTTTGTAACCATAGAACTATCTTTAACTTTTACACCCACAATATTTGGATGTTTTGTCAAACTTCGACCAGCCTTGGTCCAAGGACCTTTTTTGAATAGATTAAACGAACTCTCATAACCTAATGCAGCCTTTGAGTAACTCCATGAAAGCTTAGGAATATTTCCAATAAGTTTGATAATTCCCGCTCCACCTGCCAATGTTCCAAGCACCACTGTTCCAACTTCTGAAACAGATGAAACATCACCGTGTGTATATGACTTGTTGAAGAATAAGGGTTTTGTATTATAGGCTTCAATATCAGCTTGATTTTTAATTGTATTATCACCACCAATAAGCTCTCTAACTTTATGTGCCACTCCTTGACGTTGTGACTCTT
>JALSJU010000093.1 GCA_026989145.1 Thiotrichaceae bacterium | reverse complement strand
AAAAACTCCTCTTAAGCGATATAGCTGTAGCGACATCGGGTAATTATTTAAACTACTTTATAAAAGATAATGTTCGTTATTCTCATATTTTAGACCCAAGAACTGCGCAACCAAAAACACAACCCGCTATGTCAGTGACGGTATTACATAACTCAACTATGAGAGCTGATGCGTATGCAACTGCGATGATGGTGCTAGGTGAAGAGGAAGGGCAGCGCTTAGCCGATAAGCTAGGCCTAGAGGTGCATTGGTCAAAATAACTACTTCAGGCTAAAAGTTAACGGCTTGATACGGTTCTCCTGACTTATTCAGAGAGCTCTTTAAACCTAAACTAGATCTTCATTTTATTTGCAACGATCTGGTCATTAATTGATTGGAGATGCCTTTCTAAATCAATTTCTAAAGCCTCGTGCTTTGCTTGCTTTTGTTTAAAGGGTTCGTTTACCACGAAACCTTCAGGTTGAATTCTTTCTTCTATAGTCTTTTCTAAATTATTAATAATGTCTGCTTTTAAATCTATTGTTTCGTTTTCAACGTGAGGCTTTTCAGATTCCATTACCCATGAGTCCAATGAACTATCAACTTTCTCGTCTATTATCCCACTACTAATTATGGATTGATCATCCTGAAGTGTGTTTTCTGGGTGGTCTAATTCCTCCACAAGTTCTTCTACAAGACGCTCTGCTTCTTGTATTGAAAGATCTGTAATCTTATTATCACTAGCTTTTGCGGCTTCCGTTAGGGTTTTTGTAAAGTCTAGTTCCTGTAATCCTAGCTTGGTGTCAACATTTACAGTGGACACATAGTCATCTGAGGATACTATTTTCTCAGCATACTTTTGTCTTCCTACACGCAGTAATACAAGACCGATAAGGAATGCTAACCCAGAATAAGTCACAGCTTCCGAGGTTGACATTTTATTAACTGAACTAATGTTTTCAACAACTTTTCGCTGGTTTGCTTCTGTCAAAGCAGCTTTTTCATCATTTATGAGGCGAGCTTGGTGAGAGTTTTGTAATTTTTCCTTGAGTATTCGGATATCTTTTGACTGCCTTTCAAGCAGAATATCTTTATTCTGTAAGGTCAGTTTTAAATCAAAGAGCTCCGCCTTAGTTGCTTTAAGTGTTTTACGAATTTCGCGTAATCGTTTCTCTAAGCTATTTAGAGATTGGTTAATGGTAGTTTCTAATTGATCTGAATTAGTTGTTAATGACCCTTTTTCTTTAGCTTCTAATTTAAAAGAATTGCCTAATGGTATTTTTAAAGTAGCCCCCTTCTTTAACAGATTAACTTGATTATTGGCAAATGCATGAGGATTCGCACTATGAATGAGTGTCATCAAGGTCGAAGTAGATGTCGCTTTTGAAGCATATGTTCTAGCTATAGCTGATAACGTATCGCCTCCTTTCACTTTATAATTTATTGTTTCAGAATCTTGATTTCTCACAGTTGCCGTTACTTTAACGTCTGTTTTATTGCTAAGTGACGGCTCTTGAATCATCACTTTTTTTGTCTGCTTTATGTGTTTAGCAGTCTGGGGCTTTCTTAGAATGAGTTCTTTTACATCATCAGAAGTAGGTATTTTTAAGGTCACTCCTTTTTTCAACTTATTTGCGTTATTCCCAGAGAACGCCTGAGGGTTTGTTAAAAATATTGCTAGCGACATGTTTTTATTGGATATTTTATCAAGCTTTACAGTACTAGCAATACTTGAAAGTGTATCACCCGCTTTAACCCGAAGCTTCTTTGGTCTACTTATTTTAACGGTATTTAATGGTGTAACGACTACTGTATCTACACCTGATCGTGGTTTAGTCTCATTGCTTGCCTTGACATTAGTAAACATATTTTTGATAGACAAGTGGCGAGGATCTAATAACACCGTATAGTCTTGATAAATGCTACCTTCGGGACTATATACTTCAACAACAAAGCTTAAAAAGGGAAGATCAATAGCCTTTGTAGATTTAATTGCAACATAAGGTTTATTATTACGAATCTTAACGCTGAATTGTAAGCTTTTAAGAATTGGTATTTTTTCTACGCCTAAGTCATCAAAAACAGCAGTAGGCGCTAAGCGTGCCTTAAAAGCCAGCGCTTCTTTAGCAGAAGTATAAAGAATAGGAATTGAACCACTAAAATATTCATCCAAAAAAGAACCTGAATTAATATCGCCCAAGTTCATTGCAGCGATACCTGTAAATATTTCAGCTGCAGCTATTTTAGGGCCCGCCAAAGCAATACATACAGCAAGCGCTACACTTTTATTGTCCACATTTAACCCTTTATTTTTATTATTTTATTAATAACCTTGAGTGTTACAATATTCTATATTGATCAAAAAATAACCTATTTAAGCTGAAATAACTAGCTGTTAGTGATCAATGGTCATTCTAAATAGGGCTCATAAAAACCACTTTTAACCTTGAAAACAAATAGTTAGAATTATTAGTAGTTTGCTTTTCTAGAAAACAAAATCACACTTAGAAAAACGAAATAGAACAAGTATTTTGGTTTCACATTTTAGTCTACGCAGACTATTCAAAAAATCTTAGCTTCACCCGTAGATTTAGTAAGCGCTACCGCACTCAATAACACTTTAGTGTAAGCGGGCATTTTTGGATACGCCATAAAATCAAAGACTTGTGCAACATCCAAGTTTCTGAGTGTTGGTACTTGCCTTGTTAGTCAATTAAGGCTATTTTGAGCTGCATAATTGGTCATTAAAAAGTAGGTAACGTGTACCAAACACTCACAAATCGTTTAAAAAATATTTCTGAAAAAGGCTTTTCCTCATTATTAAAAAATTCTTTAACAGGGTTAGAAAAAGAAAGCTTACGTGTTAATCGTGAAGGTCACATATCGCAAGAACCTCACCCAAATGCTCTTGGCTCAGCATTAAAGAATGCTTGGATTACTACAGATTATTCTGAATCCTTACTGGAACTCATAACACCACCGTGCGAACGTGCTCACAAATCATTAGATTTTTTACTCGATGTAGAAACTTTTGTCTATCAGCACCTTGATAATGAATTACTATGGACAACGAGTATGCCCTGTGTGATTCGAGGTGAGGCTGATATTACCATTGCAGATTATGGCTCTAGTAATGCGGGTAAGATGAAATCTGTATATCGGCAAGGGTTAGCAGAACGTTATGGTAAAATGATGCAAGTCATCGCAGGCGTTCATTTTAACTATTCCGTAGCAATAGAATTTTGGCCCGCCTTTCAAGAGATTGAAAACCAGCAAGATAAAGATCCGCAAGATTTTATTAATGAACGCTATATGGGAATGACCCGCAATATTCAGCGTTATGGCTGGATAATTCCTTATTTATTTGGTACCTCGCCAGCTATTTGTAAGTCTTTTATTTCGGGCATGGCGAAACCAGAAACCATGAAAGTTTTTAACGAGTTTACCTGCTATGAGCCGTTTGGAACCTCTCTTAGAATGGGGGATATTGGCTATACAAACCGGAAAGAAGATGAGCTTGGTATAAAAGCTAACTACAACTCCTTAGAGCAGTATATTTCTAGTTTACGATGTGCGATTAACACGCCGAATGAAAAGTACCAAAAAATCGGTCTAAAAGATGGAGACAAGTACCTACAACTTAATACAAATATTCTACAGATTGAAAATGAGTACTACAGTAGCGTCCGACCCAAGCAAATCCTTAATGGTTTTGAAAAACCAACCGATGCATTAGAACAACGCGGCATTCAATATGTTGAACTACGCTCGGTGGATATTAATGCCTTTCATCCCGCAGGCCTCACCCATAAGCAACTTTATTTTCTTGAGCTCTTTATGCTGTTTTGTTTATTGCAAGATAGCCCCGAGATCACATCTGAAGAAGCTAAAGAAATTGATTATAATCAGAGCTTAGTAGCACACCAAGGCCGCAAGCCAAACTTGAAACTAAAACAAACTGGAGACTCTATAAAGCTCACAAGTTGGGCAAATGAGTTATTTGATGAAATGCTGGGTGTTGCTAAAATACTCAACAGCGTTCACAGCGAAACCTGTTATATCAATGCCTTAGAAAGCCAACGCGAATTATTACTATTCCCTGACAAAACCCCCTCAGCAAAAGTATTAAGTGATATCATGAATCGTGACGGCAGTTATTACCAATTTGCCAAAAGGAAGTCTGAGGAACACCGAGATTATTTTTTAGCTCGTGAGCTTGACCCAAAAATTAATAATGAAATGGAACTGATGGCGTTAGAATCACTCAAACAACAAGCACAATTAGAAGCGGATGATACTCTAGATTTTGATACCTTTTTAAAACGTTATTTCAACAATGAGCTCTAAACACGCGCTATTTGGAACATAAAGAATGAAAAAATTCACAACCTTACTAAAAGAAAATAAAGGCTTTCTTATTTTCATAATCTTCCTATTTGTTTTTAGAGGAGCGATTGCAGATTGGCATCCTGTACCCACAGGATCAATGAAACCAACCATTCTTGAAGGTGACGTAGTTTGGGAAAATAAACTAGCGTATGACTTACAAATACCTTTTACCAGCATATCTGTTGCACGTTTAGGTGAGCCTAAACGTGGTGATATTGTAGTTTTTACTTCAGCAGCCGCCAATAAACGGCTTATCAAACGCCTTGTAGCATTGCCGGGTGATACGGTTGAAGTTAAAAATAACCGCCTTTTCATCAATGATGAGGCGGCAAAATATGAAAAAATAAATGATAATTCTTTAGAGCCAAAGCGTGATATTGATAAAGAGACGGGAGGGGTTTACGCAATAGAGACATTAAGTCACTCAAAGTCACATGTCGTACAAGTTAAGCCAGAGAGTTTTAACCCACTACAAAACTTTGAAAAAATAACAATCCCTAAAGATCATTATTTTCTAATGGGTGATAACCGTGACAATAGTGCTGATTCACGCTATTACGGCATGGTTCCCCGTTCAGAAATTCGTGGCCATGCCACACGAACACTCATGTCTGTAATTACTAAGCAAAGTTGGTCTATATGGAACTGGCGTTTTCGTACGGAACGTTTTTTTGATGCATTGAAGTAAGTTATGCCTCACCTTTGCGATTATTTTGTAAAGACCTTTTGAATCCAGTTAGAAATTGCCTTAATTTCTTCTAAACACAAAGAATGTTCCATAGGGTATTCATGCGCATCAAGTGCAAAACCCTGTGCTTTTAGCTTAGGCACATAATCTTGCCAACTTAAAATGGGGATGACCGGGTCGTGTGTGCCATGTGCGGCAAAAATATCTAAGCCTTTTTGAGCGCTATTCATTTGTTTAAAAGTATTTTCTTCAAAGGGTAAATAGGTTGATAACGCCATAATGCCTGCCAGTCTTTTCGGATAGCGTAATCCACTATGCAACGCAATAACCCCACCTTGTGAAAACCCAGCAAGAATTATTTTATTGGCTGCCGTACCACTTTTTATCTCCTGATCAATGAGTTCGCTAATTTGAGACACTGTTTTTAAAATATCAGCCTCATCAGCTGTTTTTCCACGATCTAACGATAGCAAATCATACCAAGCACGCATTTGCATGCCATTGTTTAAGGTAACTGCCCTAACCGGCGCATGTGGGAAAATAAATTTTATTTTCAGCTTATCGGGTAATTGTAACTCTGGCACCAAGGATACAAAGTCATGCCCATCTGCACCTAAACCATGTAGCCATATAACGGTGTATTCAGGCTTTGAAGCCGTTAATACCGTTTCAAAAGGTAACAACAAGCTCATGCTATTAATGCCCAACAGAAGATCGGGCACGGCCTCTTTTTAGAATCGTTAAGGCCCGGCTAGCACTAATTAAGCCATCGCCAAACTCTTGATCTCGACCCGGCTTACCCAAATCTAAGGCGCTTTCGGATATTGTTTTAGAAATTGGCTCTGCTCGCTGCTGAGATAATAATAGAGCAACAATACCCGTCACATGAGCCGTTGATATTGATGTTCCAGAGGCCAGCTCATATTTATCACCTGGAGCAAGAGTTAAAATATCTACCCCTGGGGCGGCAATATCAACAAATGAACCTCTATTGGCTAATTCGTACAGCTTTCTATTTTTATCCGTTGCAGTTGCCGTAAGCACCCCAGGAATTAATGCAGGGTAAATAGTGCTCCCCCAATAACCGCCATTTCCTGCTGCTGCAACAACAACGATACCTTTTTCGATTGCTTTTTTAACCACTTTTTCAAGTAAAGAATCACGTCCACCAGTAAAACTGAGGTTAATAATGTCGGCTTTATACTGAATACAGCTGTTGACTGCTTTTGCAATATCTGAGGACGACCCTTGGAGTCGATGGGGAGCTTTTTTAGAATAGCCAAATGCGCCGACAGACAGTAAATGCGCATTGGGGGCAATGCCAATATGATTATTTTGGCTAATAATAACACCTGCGACTAATGTTCCATGTAATAAACTGGCAGCGGTGTCAGGCGTATAGTCAGTAAAGTCTAAGGTATCAATACGGGCATTTGCAAAGGAGGAGTGATAAATATCTATCGGTGTATCCACCATACATATTTTAACGCCTTGCCCTTTAGTTGTTTGATGAACGCTATCTACGCCAGTTGCATTCATCGAATAGTTTACGCCATTTTTTGATGCGGGCAATAAACTTAAGGAGGCTAAACCAAAGGTGTTATTTGTGGTTGCTTCGATATTTTTTTCAACTTTATTAATACGCTTACTCAGCTTTAATGGGTTCTTACCCCCTGTATTTGCGAGTAGCATGCCTGTTTTAATGGAGGCCAAGTTAACCTTCTCAATGGTTTTTAAGCCGTATTGTTCAGCAACACGTTGAACATCACTATCATTCTCAGCGGAATACAATAAAACTATTTCATCTTTATTAAAATTACTGCGTACAATTACTTTTTTAACAGATTTAGGTTTAATTATCTTTGGTTTTGGACGACAGGAAGGATCTATATTGAAAACGTAACAGTCTTCATCAAGTGGACTAAAGCCATTCTCCTCAGCCCCCACCAAAGCAACTACGCTTAGTGATAATAATATATAACCGAGAAATTTTATTTTAGTTAGATTCACCTGCAAACCACACCAACTCCTTTTCAGCTCTAAGCTCATCTAGCAGAGCATTTATAGTTATTGAGTTTAGCTTTTTGCCAAGAGTGACTCTGTACATTCCATCTTTTTCTGGAACAGCGTTAATCTCTGCATCTACTTTTTCTAGTAGCTTCAATAACTTGGGGGAATCAAGTTTACCATTAACACCCAGTAATAATACAGTTTGGTTGGTTTTATTTTTTAATGTTGTATTTTGTTTTGCAGCAGGGTAAAAAACACTTTCTTGAATAACCACCGGTGTATCGTTAAAAGTGTTCTTCACAATGACTACAAGTGAAAAAATGACCAAGGCAATACCTGCATACTGATAAGCCCCAAATGAAGCTGCATTAGGAAATAATCTACCAAAAACTTTCTTTAGTAAACTTTGGCTTTGATTTTTCTTCTGAATATTTACTTTTGATTCCAGTAGCTCATAGCTTGACTCTTCAAGTAAATTTAAAATCTGATTTACTCGATCTTCTGGGGACTCTAATGCTGTAGCATTTAAAAGGTCAGGGTTCTTTTTAACAAACTCAATTGTTGATAGTTCGATGTTAAGTTGGCTTTTTAATTCAGGGTATGATGCTACTGCTTGATCCATAAAACTAACGTCATCAGGCGATAGCTTGCCTATGGCATACCAAGGTAAAAGCTCGGTTGCTTTAGTTAAAACTTGATTTTTATTTGTATTTTTCATTATATTTATCTAGTATTTTCTTAAAACCCGTTACTTGAAAGTATGCTCTTGAGCTTGTTTCTCGCGTAAAACATACGCGTTTTAACGGTATTTTCTGAAATACTCAGTACCTTTGCGACTTCCTTAACAGATAGCTCTTTAAAATATACCAGTTCAATGACTTCACGATGTTTATCGCTTAGCTTGCTAATACTTTCAAATAACTCATCATTCGTTTCAGTTGTATGTATCTCTTCTTCTGGTAAGGCAGATTCATCAATCAATGCTAATGCTGCAGAATCATCCTCTAATAAAACCTCTTTACTCTTTCTTAAATACGCGATTAAACGGAATCGTGCAATTGAGTGAATCCATGTGGAAGGTTGTGATTTACCTGAAAAACTTCCAGCAGAATTCCAAACAGCAATAAGTGCCTCATCAGCCATATCAGCGGCTAGTGCGACATCGTTTTGTAAAATACGGCTGCAAAACTTTATTAGGCGCGGCTGATAACTTATATACAATTTTTTAAACGCATCTTTATCGCCATCAGCAATTTGCTTTAAAAGAAGTGTATCTCTTTCGGCTTTGCTTATTTTGACAGATTCAGTGTCGTTTAATTGTGCATTCATAAGTTTGGTAGTGAAATCATGTAATAAAGTTCAAAATAGATAATAAAAGAAATACTTATAATAAGAAAAGCATTTATGAAATAAAAATGAACCCTTTTTAAAGTTCTTCCTACTGAGTCTTCGTAAGGGGTTAGTTGGGCTTGATCTAGGGGATTATCGCCAAACCTTGTGATGAACAATACTAGCGGATTGTTTATTCATGACTCCTCGCAACATTTTAGCGGACTTCGGTCCGCTTTTTTTTGCTTAAAATTTTCTTTAGCCTTTGGCTCAGCAAACATTTGTTGAGTAAATCTTTCTTAATACTTTTTATGAAACTGTAATATTGTTAAAAACACCATTCCTAGTAACATTATAAATCCCGCTACGTATAAAGGCGTAGTGTAACTTCCCGTAGCTTCTGCAACCATACCTGCCATCGCCGGAGCCGTAATTTGGGCAACACCGTAACTTAGCGTTAACTTACCCATTGGTTTGGCAGGCTTTGATGGAAAGAAGCGGCCGACCATCGTTAACATTAAGCTTACGATACCAATAAATGTAAGCCCAAAGAGTACCCCGCTAACTATTAAGATGTATAAACTGGAATCCATTGTGGGGATTATTATGCCAATGATATTGATTCCATAAGCAATAAATAATGCTTTTAACTCACCTATTTTTCGGGCAACCTTATCCCAAATGATACAGGCAGGAGTGGCCGCCAGACCTACCACCAGCCAAATGAAATTTCCATTTCCTAGTAAAGAGTCATTTAAAGAAGCTTGCAAACCTACTTGCTTGTCTACTATCGTCACTAAAAACGTTGCTGTAATTACATAACCCACTCCAGCACAGAAGTATGCGGCATATAACAAAAACATCCAGCTTCTTCGTGGGGCTTGATCGCTTAATTTCATGCCTGTATGTGTTAGATTTGACGTGTTAGGCTTTGGTAACCAATACCAAGCGGGAATAACAAGAAGAGCCCCAACGAGTGAAAAAGCCAGCCATTGTTGAGACCAATCAAAGCTACTCGACATGCTCATTGCGATAGCCGCGCTGACCGCAATACCGACACCTACGCCGCCAAAATGTAGGCCTAGTTCTGCGGGGTGTCCCTGGCGTATCATCCAATTTAAAATCAACCCTGATCCTAGCAATAACCCTGCTGCACTACTTAACCCTGCCACAAAACGCATGATAACCCAAACGGTATAATTTTCTGCCAGCGTCATACCTATCGTACTAACAACGGCGATAATCAAACCTGCTCTATATAGAGTATCTTTAAGCTTTAAATCACTAATAAAAGCAGCTACTAAAGCACCGCACATATAACCCATATAATTAATCGTCGCGAGCCAGCCGCCACTGGCATCGCTCAAGAATGTTTCATCCATCATCACAGGAAGTAACGGTGTATATGAGAAACGAGCAACTCCCATCGTTAATATAAGACTACAGAGACCCGCAAACATAACTTTTAAGCGGGTGGGGGCGTTTGTGGTTAACATTAATAAGAGTCACTAATAATTTAGAAAGGGTAATTCTATAGAGCATAGATAAAATTTTTCTTTAATTAAACAAAAAAAAGCGTATTCTCAAAGATATTGATTAATATCAAGTATTTAATTTTTAAAAAAGTAAACTATGTACAACCGCTAACCAAAGGAGAAAAAAGTATGTCAGTAAAAAATGCATTTTATGCACAGTCAGGAGGTGTTACTGCTGTTATTAACGCATCGGCTTGTGGTGTTATCCAAACAGCCAAAAAGCACAGCGATAAAATCGGTACCGTCTATGCCGGTCAAAACGGTATTATTGGTGCTCTAATGGAAAATCTGATTGATACCAGCCAAGAATCGGATGACGATATTGCAGGGTTAATGCACACACCATCGGGCGCATTTGGTTCTTGTCGCTATAAAATGAAAAGTTTAGAAGATAATAAAGAGGAATATGACCGCCTCATCGAGGTTTTTAAAGCACACGATATTGGTTATTTTTTCTACAATGGTGGAGGGGATTCTGCCGATACTTGTCTTAAAGTTTCACAACTTTCAGAGAAAATGGGTTATCCCATTCAAGCGATTCATGTACCTAAAACCGTTGATAATGATCTACCCGTAACAGATAACTGCCCAGGTTTTGGTTCTGTTGCAAAGTACATTGCCGTATCTACGCGTGAGGCTAGTTTTGATGTGGCATCAATGGCAGCAACCTCGACTAAAATATTTGTGCTTGAGGTTATGGGTCGTCACGCGGGATGGATTGCCGCAGCAGGCGCATTGGCTGCTGATGAAGATAATGATATTCCCGTGGTTATTCTCTTCCCAGAAATTAAATTTGATCAAGAAAAATTTATAGCCTTGATCGATTCTAAAGTTAAGAGCCACGGTTATTGTACGATTGTGGTATCAGAAGGTACAGCGTGGCCAGATGGTCGTTTCTTAGCCGAGCAAGGCACACGAGATGACTTTGGTCATGCGCAATTAGGCGGTGCAGCCCCCGTTGTTGCCAACCTAATTAAAGACGCGTTAGGCTATAAGTTCCACTGGGCGGTTGCTGATTACTTACAGCGTGCGGCACGTCATTTAGCTTCAAAATCAGATGTTGAGCAAGCCTATGCATTAGGCGAGGCAGCTGTTGAAATGGCAGTTGCGGGTAAAAATTCAGTGATGCCTGCGGTTATCCGTACCTCTAACAACCCCTATAAATGGGAAATTGGCTCGGGTGACTTAGTTGACATTGCCAATGTCGAAAAAATGATGCCGATGGAATATATTAGCGAAGATGGCTTTGGAATTACCGATGCTTGTAGGGAGTACTTACTCCCTTTAATTGAAGGTGAAGCATATCCTCCTTATAAAAACGGCATGCCCGATTATGTCACGATGAAGAAAAACCTAGCTGAGAAGAAGCTTCCTGAGTTTAAAATGAAGTAAGCTTTATTTTACAAACAATTCATCCACAAAAAATCCCTGCTAGCAGGGATTTTTTGTGCAACGTCGACTTACTATATTTTTACGCATTAACAGCGTTATGAAGCTTTTAGTTTAAATATTTTCTCATTTGAGCTTCTTTAACGGTTTCTTCAAAAATTTGGTACGCATCAAAATCAACTCCGTGCACAATGGGGTTATCGTTATGGCTAAGAATACTAACTTGGTCTTCAGAAACTTTAAGCTTTAGTTTTAAGTGTGCATTTTCTTTAATAGATTCTGCCAAGTAGTTTTTTACGATAGTGAATTCATTTTTGGCAACTTCACGTTGCTCTTTACCGTAATA
>JALSJU010000092.1 GCA_026989145.1 Thiotrichaceae bacterium | reverse complement strand
CAACAACCAGAATCAGTCCAGCAGAAACCTGTTTTTTACTTTCTTTATGTAACATAAAAGCTCATACCTGAGATTTTAGTGTGGGCAAAGGGTTTTCTTGCGTATCAGTCCATCTAACTATCGGCTTGCACGGTCAAATCTTCACTGCCTCGACCCAGTCTATTTCCATATTTTTATTGGTGATATTAATTTCGATACAACTGGTGCCGGGGAGGCTGGCCTATAGATAAGTATTGTGTCCCCAGAATCCATCATCGGCCAATGAAATAACGATGGATTCCTTGTGGACGTCCATGCCGACAAAAAGTATATTGGATTGTGTCATGTCGATCTCCGATCCTGTTAATGAATGGGTCACCCTTCATATTATGGCACTGGCTGCTTTGTAGCTAACCCACGTAGGACGGAGGTCGGCACCTTTGCAGGGAAGGGGGAATCATTATGTCTAGGCTTTATAGAATGCACATATATCAGCATAGGTAAATTACATGCCGAAAAATAAGACGGGGAAAGTGAGCCGCAGAGAGGTGATCAAGCTATTAGGGAAATCTGGTGCTGACATGTCAAAAATAGATGATTCTGAAATTGAAAACTTGCGGAACTTAGGTGGCACAATTAGATCTATAGGGGCTACGCAAGTGAGCAATAAAAAAGATAATTTTTGTAGAAAAAGAGTTAAATTATATTTAGCGCCGGTTATTTCTGCTTGGTGCATATGGGGGTTTATTTTGTTCACCCTTAGTGCGATGGAAGTAGTATTCATGTATAGCGCAGAGGAGTGGTTTATCTGGGGAATACTTCCTCCAGTTATTTGCATATTTATATACGCATGGGTGAAAAAATTCATATTACCTAATAGAAATACAAGAGATATCAATCAAGAAAATATAAAATACAAAGATACAATAAATAATATTTCTCAAAAGCTTCTCTTTGATCTATGTATGAGTGGAGCAAATACACTTGCAGATAATCATGGTGGGTTTATAGAGCCAAAAAATGGAAGCAATGATATATTGAAAATGATGAGTAAGGATCTTAATGTAACTATTTTATTAGAAAGCATTATTCACAGCTTTTCACTTGTGCATTATTGCATGCTTAAATTTAGTAAAACCTATTCTTCGTCTGATCTAAGTGATAAATTTTATGAATCAACATTAGGATATTTATTGCAAATTGACTCCGGTATATATGGTGGTGATTCACATGATAAACAAACTACTATTTCAAGGCAGAAAAAAGCATTAAAGCATGGAGTGGAGGTGGCAGATCACATGTATCGTGAATCGAATGTTCAAACATTTAAGGTTTTAGAGGCGGCATCAACATTATACTGCAGCAAAATCTTTAAAAATGAGGTAAACCAAATACGAGAAATAATAAATATTTCGAGAGCATTAATAAGTGAAAATGATAAAGCAATAAAGAATCATGCAGGTGGTTAATCTAAATCGCCAGCCTAACGAATAAGATTATATCGCGCGAAGCCGCGATATGAATCGGTTTGTTGGACAAGCCCGGGGAGTCACTCTTTATATGAAAATTGCTTTTGGTGGCGTCTGCCGTTTTTGGGTTTATGCGAAAGGATAAACCCGGATGTGATGTTATCTCGGAATGAAATGCGCTTAATGGCCCCCTCAACAGACCCAATAGTCACTATTTACGCTGTTTTTACTGAAA
>JALSJU010000091.1 GCA_026989145.1 Thiotrichaceae bacterium | reverse complement strand
ACGATGCTGGCACCCTCTTCTTTAAGTTTCCTATCAATGGACGCGATAAAGGATTTAATCCACAGTTTATTGTAGTCGATTATGAAAGCGAATCTGATAAGAATGAATTAATCGTTGCGGGCGCACGCGTTGCCGCAAAAAGTAAAAATAAAAAACTAGAAGTGGGCGCAAGCCTTATCCATGTGAGTGGTGATGGGTCACTTAATGATCGGATCATGGCTCTTGATTCTACCTATCAAATCAATCCAAGTACTAAATTACATGCTGAAGTTGCTTTATCAAAATCGAATACCAGTAACCATGATGATGTTAGTGCCAATGTAATTACACTTAAAAAAGATACGACAAGAACACAAGCCAAACTTTCTTACCGCAGGCAAGCAAAAGGCTTTGGGCTTGGGGTTGAAGGGAGTGCCAGTAGCTCACAAGTGGGTACTGAAAAAGTAGCGGCTGAACTGCGCTATAAAATCAACAAAAAAGTCACCCTTAATGCTGAAATTTCTCAACAAAAAAATATTGCAACAGGCACTGCCAAAGATCATAAGCGTCAAGTGGCAGAAATAAAACTTAAACGCCAAGAAAAGCAATTCGCTGTTAATGGGGGCTTACGTCACACCAAAGAAAGTCTCAACGCTGAAACAATAAGTAATACCGCTCTCATTGGTGGCGCAAGCTACACAACAAAAGGCGGAAAAGTTACCTACCGAGCTGATTTCGAAGAGAATATTAATAAAGATAACGCAACAGAGCGCAGCCCTAATCGTAAAGTGATTGGCGTAGATATTAAAGTAAAGCGCGGCACCAGTGTGTTTGCAGAACATGAAATCACAACAAAAACTCAAAATAGTCGCGTGGGTATTACTCAATCACTTTGGCAAGGCGCTAAAGCGAAAAGTGCTTACACCAAGGAAAGAACCGATAATGCACAACGTGATTACGCTACCGTAGGTTTAAGCCAACGCATCCAAGTTTCTAAACATTTAACCGCCAATATCAGCGTAGATCATGCTAAAACCTTAGGAGAGAAACAACCACGTTTTAATGAATCTGAAGCAGCCCCTCAGGGCACAAATAACCTACGTGATGACTACACAGCGTTCTCAATTGGCATGGGTTCACACATTAAAGACTGGAGCTGGACAGGTCGATTTGAACGACGTGATGGCGACCTTAGCGATAAAACCAACCTACGCTTAGGGATAATACACCGTTTAAAAAATGGCAGAGAAGTCAGTGCTAAATTTAACTATAGCGATGCAGAAAATAGTAACTCAAGTTACGACACCTCGACAAAGTTGAGCCTAGGTACAGCATGGCATCCAACAGATAAAGATTTTATCTTTTATAGTCGCCTTGACTTAGTTGATCAACAACAAAAACAATTTGAATCCGCAGCCATCAATGGAAAGCGCGGCTTTACTAAAACACACAGCCAAAAAGTGATCCATAATATGCATTTGAACCGTCGCATCAGTAAAAGAACGCAACTAAGCCTGCATCATGGCATAAAGCATATTATCGACAATAATAATATGAATGAACACAAAACAACATTTGATACTGCGGTGTTACAACTTCGTCGGGATATCAAACTCAGATGGGATATTGGCGTAAAAGCAGGTTACTTACACGACTGGAAAGAAGACACACTAGAGTCGTTCGCGGGCATTTCAATTGGCGTTACACCGGTAAAAAATGCTTGGATTGAAGCGGGTTATAACGTAGAAGGCTTTAATGATGAAGATTTTGATAGCAATAATTACAGCCGTAAAGGGCCTTATGTAAGCTTTCGCTACAAGTTTAATCAAGATAGTTTTAAAAGAACAACTGAAAAAAACAATAAATGATCTTTCAGAAAACATTAATATTCATCATTATAAGTCTATTTGCTTGTGTTGCGAGTGCAGCACCCAATACAATTTATCACCTTGATGAACTAGTAACCAGCAGTACGACCTATAACCTTGATGAAATCATCGCCAATAAAGATGGTGAAGTATTCTATACACCGAGTACAGGAAACGCTGGAGGTAAAATATGTAGTGCGCTTGATTTTTCTACAAGTTCTACAGGCGAATATGCCGTTCTTGATGCAACAACATTAAACGCTGCTACAGATTTCACCATCTCAGTTTGGCATAAGGGTACTTCAACAGCAGGAAGAGCCCTATTATCGGGGGCAAGAACAGGCCAAGATAATGCTCTGATTATGTGGTTTCCAAACGGAACTTCATTTCAGGGTTACCTAGAAGGTGGTAATTTTTCAACCATCAACTTTCCCTCAATTACCGACAACCAATGGCACCACCTAGTTTGGCGGCGTACAGGCAGTCAAACCTGCTTCTTTAGCGATGGCGTACAACGTGGTTGTCATGCAACGACAGGGGCTGCTCTAAATATAGAGTCTTTAATTTTAGCTCAAGAACAAGATAATGTAGGGGGTGGCTTTAATGCGACACAAGATTGGGAAGGAATACTCGATGAATTACTCATTTATCGAAACGCCTTAAGCAATGCAGACATTGTTACACTTTACAACAATCAAAATGCCGGTAAAGACTGGGATGGAACGGTGCACACCTGCCAAACAACGCCTCCACCTCCACCTCCGGTTGATTATAGCTACTCTGACTGGCATTTTGATGAAGACAGTTACAATGGCTCTGCCAATGAAGTAATTGACTCGCATGGTGGATTTCACGGTAGCGCTATTAACGCACCCGTTGTTCCAGGAAAGATATGCAACGCCATAGACTTAAGAGCCAGCACCTCCACAGACCGCGCCATTTTAGGAGCTGGTGCTTTAGATGGCGTAAAAGACTTTACCATTTCTGTTTGGCACAAAGGCACTTCAACGAATGGTAAGTCACTGTTATCAGGCGCTTGGTCAGGCCAAGGTAATGAGTTAATTTTTTGGTATTCAAGTATGCCTAACCCTAACTTTCATTTAAAAACAGGAAGTGGATTTGGTGTTATATCACCCAGTTCTAGCTTCACAAATAATCAATGGCATCACTTGGTTTGGAGCAGGCAAGGAAATCAGAGTTGTTACTATGTTGATGGTCAGCTACAAGGTTGTCGGCAAAGTCCAGTAGGCCCTTTAACTATTGAAGGACTCATACTAGGTCAAGAACAAGATTCTGTCGGAGGAGGATTTGATTCGAGCCAAGACTGGGAAGGTATTGTTGATGAGTTAATTATTTTTAAACGTGCTTTAAACAATACAGCAATTACAAGCATATTCAACAATCAAAATGCAGGTAAAAACTGGGACGGTAGCTACCGCGCCTGCCCAAATATGCCAAACATGAATTTAACAAAAATATCACAAGTCATTTCTGACCCTGTTAATCTAACTAACAACCCCAAGCGCATCCCTGGGGCAATCATCCGTTACACAATCAATGCACAAAATATGCACGCTACTGCTGGGGAAAGTGTCACGATTACTGATAACCTAAATACAGAAATCAGCAGTGGGAAAATTAACTGGGCGGGTAATATTGTGATTAACTCACCTAACACCAACGGTGGTTCAGCCACAAACTTGACAGATGCTATTGATGCTGATGTAGGACAATTTAGTGGCAATATTCTAACCGTACAATGTGGCAATATTAGTAATACAGCACCTTGTATTGTTCGCTTTGATGTTGAGGTTAACTAGCCCAGATATTTCATGCCTTCATGCAACACTTAGGCTAATCTTCAGGCAATAAATGCGCTTTGCGAATTCCCATCGCATACAAAGTGCCAAAATAGGTCATAACAGCCAACACAATCAAAGCAAATAAGTGCCCTATTTTGGCGCTTAACCCCGCACTTTGCCACCAGCTATCCGTAGGACTCAGCCACATAATAATCGCTGCCATTGCAATCACTGCAATTAAAATTCGAGCCAAGTCTTTTAACCATAATTTACGTGAAACACTATGAAAAACACCCTGCTTTTTTAACTGATAAAACAATAATCCCGCATTGATATAACCCGCTAACGCCGTTGCCAACGCTAAGCCTGCATGTGGCCCTACATAGCCCATGCTATACCACGGGTATACAATCAATGCGCTTAAAACGATATTACTGCCAATCGCAATCAAACCAATCTTCACAGGTGTCTTGGTGTCTTGGCGTGAATAAAAACCCGGCGCTAACACTTTCACTAAAATAAAGGCAGGCAAGCCCAGTGAGTAAGTCATTAAACTCATACTTGCCATTTCAACCAATGACCAGTCATTTACGCCGTTTTGTAAGGCAGTAGCTAAGATGGGTTTGGCTAACAACATTAAACCCACCATCGCAGGTAAAGCAACTAACAAGCCAATGCGTACCGCCCAGTCCAGCGTTTCGCTAAAAGCTTTACCCTTAGCATTGATATGATCGCCCGACAGTTTAGGTAAGATCACCACGCCAATAGCAACACCAATGATCGCCAGCGGTAATTCTACAAAACGGTCTGATGCATACAACCAACTAATACTGCCCGCTGCCAACATTGAAGCAATTGCGGTATTGATTAAAATATTAATTTGCGCCACCGATGAGCCTAATAAGGCCGGTGCCATGAGTTTCATAATGCGTTGAACGCCTTCGTGCCCGCGTTTAAAGTTAAGTTTAGGGATTAAGCCTAATTTAAACAAAGAAGGTAGCTGAAAGCCCAACTGTGCAATACCACCGATGATCACCGCCCAGGCTAAAGCTTCAACAGGTTCAGCAAAATGTGGCGCCCACCAGATCGTAGCAGTGATCAACACCACATTCAGCAACACCGGCATAAAAGCGGGTACGGCAAACTTCTGATAGGTATTTAAAATTGCGCTGGCAAATGCAGACAATGAGATAAAGAAAATATACGGAAAGGTGATCATCAACAAGTGTGAGGTTAGCTCATGTTTAGACGCACTGGTGCTTGTAGCATCATCACCTAATGAAAATCCTGGAGCAAAAATCATTGCCAAAAATGGCGCTAAAATCATTCCCAAAACAGTGATACCAAAAAGCACTAAGCTTAAAGTACCCGCTACGTGATTGAGTAGCTTTTGTAAATCTTCGCGGCTTTTAGTTTCTTTGTATTCAGATAGTACGGGGATAAAAGCTAGTGAGAACGCGCCCTCTGCCACCATCCGGCGTAACAAATTGGGCACCCGAAATGCCACAAAAAAGGCATCCAGCGCACCGCCAGCGGGAAAATAATTAAAGATAATCGCATCGCGCGCCAAGCCCAGCACACGAGAAATCATCGTCATAGCGCTAATGACTGCGCCAGAGCGTAAGAGTCTGCTCATTGATTTTTTCTTATGGTTAGAAAGGTTTTATTTTACCATGAAGGACATAGAAGGACATGAAGGAAAATCAAAACAAATTACAAACTATCCAACCAATCCGCAACAGGCTTTACCAGTTCATCACCTTTATCCGTAAAGTAATGGTTTGCACCGGGTACGATCACTTGTTTTGACTTAGGGTTTGCCGCTTTCATAATCATCATTAAGCGCTCGGGGGCTTTTGCGAGTACCGCGGGGTATTCTTTTGAACCATATACATCCAATACAGAAATTTTTAGCGATGCATAGGGAAACGGTTGTTTCATTTTTTGACCAAAATCGGTCGCCCCCATACCTGCACCAATATAAGCACTAATGAGTTTATCGACCTTGCCTTCTTTGGAGCGAATCCAGTCCATTGCCATATGCCCACCACAGCTGTGCGCAAACAATACAATATTTTTAATACCCTGCTCTTGTAAGTATTTTATACCCGCCTCAATACGTGGCGCAGCTTGTGGAAATAATGGCACGTAATCAAAGTACTTCGCTGACTTTTCCATTACAGGCATTTGCAATGACAGCGTACGCCAACCTCTAGCAGGTAACTGTGTGCGCAGTGGGTAGACAGTATCTTGCCAGTTTGGATGAAAACCTCGCCCATGTAATATAATCACCGCTCCTTTGGTTTTATCCTCAGGCTGTTGATCAATTGCCATAAATTCATGCCCAGCGTTTGCACCGTCTTTTAAGAAAATCACCTCACCATCAAGCACCGCATCTTCAACCTCTGCCGCCATCCGTTTTTCACGCGCTAAATCTACTTTACCTGCTTCTGTTTTAGCAAAAGTTGAGGGGATTAAAACAATAAAACTCACTAAAGTTACTACTAAAAAACGTATCATTTTGAATTATCTCAATAAATCATCATCTAATTTATAGCACCCACAGCAGGTTAAAACAAATTAAGAATAACCGAATGAATCATTTCACCCATAAAAGCCCAATATTTGATACACTTAGAAAAAATCAGGGAATTAGAATGATACAAAAACTATTAGTCATTTTCATCTTATCCAGCATTGCTCATGTGAGCTATGCAGACCGTATTCAAGGGCGCAAGAACGGCGTTGAATTTAACTTTCCGCGGGTTTTAACCTACACCAAAGACTGGATCAGCATGAGTGGCACTTACTCACGCTTTAATCACCAAAGGAAAACTGAGATTGCTTTCCCATGGTTAGTAGCAAAATATGGACGAGGTGATGAAGCACTCATTACTAAAACGATTGACCTGCATTATCGACAGTTTTTAGATGATGAATTGAATGGTTTTTACCTCAGTGCATTTACCCGTTTAGGACATTTTAAAGGTAAGGTATACAAAGAAGACTCAGGCCAAACATCCACATCGCCCGGCGGTGGATATTCTCCACCCAATACTGAAGACTACAGCAAGTTTCGTGTAGGCATTGGTGTTGGGCTAGGCATAAGAATGCTCCCTAAAAATAAACGTATGTACTGGGGTAGCGGGCTGATAATTGGGCGCTATCTTGACCTGGATGAAAATGAATTTATAAACGATGGTGATAGTTCATTCGCAGGGCCTTTTGCTGAAAGTTCATCTATCATAATAGACCTAGAGTTATTGAAATTTGGTTATGCTTTTTAAAGTTTTAACAACCGCACTGTTATCCCTAGCATTTATTCAAAGCAGCTTTGCAAGCCCTTTAGGGGGGGTAAATATGGCTTTGAATTTAACATCCCTCGAGTATTACTTACTTCACCTGAAATGAAAGGGCTAAGCGGGACATTCTCCTACTTCAACCATAACAATAACACTGAAATCGCGATACCTTGGCTGATTGCTAAATATGGCTCTGGTAAAGATGAATATATCAATACGAAAGCAGGTCGTATAAAAGAAGACAACACCCCCTTATTGAATAGAAGCTTCGATATTCATTATCGAAAATTTATTTTCGATAAGTTAAATGGCTTATATTTAAGCGGATTTGCGCGCTTCTCGCAATTCGATGGCGCAAGATATATAAATGACAGTCCAAATACCCTTTACAAAAAAACGGAACCCTTCTCAAAGCTTCGTACTGGTTTTGGCGTCGGTATTGGTTATCGGGTATTCCCCGAAAACGGCAGAACGTACTGGGGTTCGGGTGTCATCGTTGGACGCTATATTGACAATAAAAGTTATTCGCTAGTGAATAATGATGGTTCCTTTGAAAATGACTCGCCCATTATTATAGATGCCGAACTGTTAAAGTTTGGCTTCTCGTTTTAATCGCTACAACTGATAAAAGCTTTGCACGAGTCGGATGACGAATAAAGTTTTTTGTTTTCTTCATACCCTTCATGCACTTCATGGTAAAGTATTTTGTAATTGGGATTTATACTAAGGCTTAACAATGGCAAACGACTATAACGCAGATTCAATAAAGGTTCTTAGTGGACTCGACCCAGTACGCAAGCGCCCGGGCATGTACACCGAAACTACACGCCCGAATCACCTCGCACAAGAGGTGATTGATAACTCGGTGGATGAAGCACTTGCCGGTCATGCCGATAAAATTGAGGTGAAATTATACGCTGATGGCTCGCTTTCGGTGACTGATAACGGTCGTGGTATGCCGGTTGATATTCACCCTGAACAAGGTGTACCGGGGGTGGAGGTTATTTTAAGCACACTACATGCTGGTGGTAAATTCTCGGATGATAATTATGAATTTTCAGGTGGCTTACACGGCGTGGGAATTTCTGTCGTTAACGCGCTATCATTAATTTTAGAAGTACGTATTAAGCGTGATGGCAAAGAACATGAAATGGTCTTTGAGAATGGTCATAAAGCCACCGACCTTGAAGTCATTAATACCGTGGGTAAAAAAAATACCGGCACCTCCCTGCACTTTTGGCCTAACGGACAATACTTTGATACGGTTAAATTTTCGGTTAAACGCTTAAAACATAATCTTCGTGCGAAAGCGGTACTTTGCCCTGGTTTGCACATCAGTTTCACCGAGGAAGGCGCGGGCCAAAAGGAAACCGAAACCGAAGAATGGTATTACGAGGATGGTATTCGTGATTACTTGATGGAAGCGGTACAGGGTTTTGAGAATCTACCTACTGAGCCTTTTTTAGGTGAATTTAAAGGCAAAGGCGAGGCGGTTGACTGGGCGCTTTGCTGGTTACCCGAAGGCGGTGATTTAGTCCAAGAAAGTTATGTAAACTTAATCCCTACCTCACAAGGCGGTACTCACACTAACGGCTTACGCACAGGTTTAACTGATGCACTACGAGACTTTGCCGAGTTTAGAAATTTACTGCCGCGTGGTTTAAAGCTCGCACCAGATGACATTTGGGAAAAGCTATGTTTTATACTGTCATTTAAAATGCTCGACCCTCAATTTTCAGGTCAAACCAAAGAGCGTTTATCATCACGCACTGCTGCTGGTTTTGTATCAGGCATTGTTAAAGATGCCTTTAGTTTGTATCTCAATCAGAACCCCACAATCGGTGATTTAATTGCCGAGCATGTGATTAATAACGCCCAAAAACGCGCTAAAGCCAGTAAAAAAGTCGTGCGTAAAAAGATTGCTACCGGCCCTGCACTACCTGGGAAATTAGCTGACTGTAGCTCTCAAGACTTAAACCAAACCGAAATTTTTTTGGTCGAGGGTGATTCTGCGGGAGGTTCTGCCAAACAAGCGCGAAGCCGTGAGTTTCAAGCGATCATGCCGCTACGTGGGAAGATATTGAACACTTGGGAAGTCGATTCTGGGCAGGTTTTAGCCTCCAATGAAATACACGATATTTCAGTGGCGATTGGGGTAGAGCCTGCCTCAGACAACTTAGATGATTTACGCTACGGCAAAATTTGTATCCTTGCCGATGCGGACTCAGACGGCGCGCACATTGCCACCTTAATCTGCGCTTTGTTTGTACAACACTTTGCTCCCTTAGTAAAAGCGGGGCATATCTACATCGCCATGCCGCCGTTATACCGTATTGATATTGGTAAAAAAGTTGAATACGCATTGGATGAAGAAGAGCGCGATGTCATTCTTAACCGAATTGAAGCGGAAAAACTCAAAGGGAAAATCAGCGTCACCCGCTTTAAAGGACTGGGTGAAATGAATCCACTGCAGTTACGTGAAACCAGCATGGACCCGGATACCCGCCGTTTAGTACAACTCTCAATGGATGAGCCCGATGAGACACGTGCGGTGATGGACTTATTATTAGCCAAAAAACGCGCCCAAGATAGAAAATCTTGGTTGGAAGAAAAAGGTGATCTTGCCATCATCTAACACAGATTATGAATAATACGGTCAAACTGGAAAGTAGCTGGTTAGCACAGTTGGGTGATGAATTTGCTGAGCCCTATATGCAGTCACTAAAGCAATTTCTCAGTGATGAACACTCGCAAGGGAAAATTATTCTCCCGCCTGCATCACTTTGGTTTAATGCACTCAACAGCATGTCATTTGAGACACTCAAAGTGGTGATATTAGGGCAAGACCCTTACCCCACCGCAGGCCATGCACATGGTTTGTGCTTTTCAGTTTTACCTGAGGTTAAGCCGCTACCTAAATCACTGCTTAATATTAATAAAGAGTTACTCAGTGACTTAGGTATTGATAATAGCCACACCGGTTATTTACAACCATGGGCTGAGCAAGGCGTTTTATTACTCAACACCGCGCTCACTGTAGAACAAGGCAACGCTAATTCGCATAAAAACAAAGGCTGGGAGAGATTTACTGACATGGTTATTCAAACCATCAACGACAAAAAAGAACATATTGTTTTTATACTTTGGGGAGCTAATGCGCACAAAAAAACCCCCATGATAAATACCAGCAAGCACCTTATTATTAAGTCTGTACACCCTTCCCCTCTTTCGGCGTATCGTGGTTTTTTTGATAGTAAACCATTTTCACAAACTAATTCTTATTTATCTAAAAACGGTAAGTCTGAGATAAACTGGCAGTTATAAAGGGTGAGCCTAACCGTTAAAACTTATTTAAAGTTACTCTTTGCGATGCTGGTTTGGGGTGGTACTTTTACATCCGCACGCTTATTAGGCAGCGAGCTTGACCCTGTAATTTCTGCATTTTTGCGATTTTTATTAGCCTCTAGCATGTTGCTTACCTTGCTGTATTTTAAAGAAGGTCGTTTTCCAAGAATTACCGTAAAGCAATTCTTTTATGTATTGGGGATGGGATTAACGGGTATTGCATTGTATAACTTGTTTTTCTTTTATGGCTTGGCGCGTACCGAAGCTAGCCGTGGTAGCTTAATAACGTCGATCAATCCATTACTAACGGCTATCGGAGCGGCGATTATTTTTAAAGAACGTTTTACCTCTATTCGCATTATTGGATTTATTTTATGCGTTGCCGGTGCAATTTTAATTATCTCAAAAGGTGATATAAGTAGCGTTCTTAACAAAGGTGTAGACCGAGGTGATTTAGCTTTTTTAGGCTGTGCAATAAGTTGGGCAGTTTACACACTTCTTGGGCGCTTTGTAGGTAGTGATCTATCATCACTAACTACCATTACCTACGCCAGCACACTCGGCATGCTGGTGCTTTTTGTTACTACCTTTGACCATGGCTTGCTGAATGCGATTAGTACCTTAAACCTTAAGACTGGGCTTAACCTACTATTCTTATCATTTCTCGCTACCGTGGTGGGGTTTGTCTGGTTTCAAGATGGGGTCAAACATTTAGGTGCAGCAAAGGCTGCCGTGTTTATTTATTTTATGCCAGTAAGTGCAGTATTTTGGGCGTGGCTTATGTTGGATGAAACACTAACATTAATCCTTGTGATGGGTGCCGTGATGGTTATCTCAGGAGTTTATTTGGTCAACAGGAAAACAAACTAAAATCATTAACAAAGCATCAGCGGGCTTCTAAGATTTTTACATTTTGACAGCCATTATCACTCCCCGCACGACAGGCTTTAGCAAAGTAGGCTTTGGCTTTTTTTAAACTCTTTTTAACTCCATCACCGTTATCGTACATTACCCCTAGGTTATTACAGCCCAATATACTACCGCCTTCACAGGCCTTTTGGTAGTATTGAACAGCTTGTTGATATTCTTTTTTACGCGCTAACTTATAGGCTTTTCTTAACTTTTTCCTAACACTCTTTTATAAGCTTCTTTTTACCCTTTTTAGGTACTTTTTTAATACCTTTTTCATAGAGTAAACCGAGGTTTGCACAACCTTTTATTTCGCCACTATTACAGGCTTTTTTATAAAAAGTAATTGCTTGATTTAAGCTCTTTTTAACGCCTTCACCTTTCTCATTCATCAAGCCTAAATTAATTATCGCTTTTTTAATCCCGCCCGCTGAGGCTCTGTTGAAAAACTGATAAGCCTGTTTAAAATCCTTCTTAACCCCTACGCCATTGTAATAGCGTACACCTAAGTTATAACAAGCATCATAAACTTTTCCATCACAGGATTTTTGGTAATACGTTGCGGTTAACGCAGGATTTTTAGCTACCCCATCACCCTCAGAATACATTACACCAAGGTTGTAACATGCCCCCGCAAAACCACCATCACAGGATTTTTTATTCTCATCAAAGGTGTAGGAGTAAGCACTGCTGAACACCAGCAGTAGGAGCATAACAGGTAATTTGTTAATCATATTAATTGTGCTTTTACCATTCGTCGCATTTTTTATGTTTCATGTTAAGTAAAGGTTAAGATAGATTTAGAAGTAGAGTTTACAACAGTTAATATTTATAAACACAATAATCAGTCACTATTAATATGAGACTTATTTTCCCATCAATAGACATATATACGGGTTCAACAGCAGATAATTAGCAATGAGAAACTTTTCAACAACAGTAGGATTACTTTTACTCCTCATCAATACGAGTAGTTATTCTGCTGGCAGTGATCACACTGTCATTGATCTTGAAGTTACACATACACCTTATGTGAACTTCACTGGCACCGCACCAGGCAGCACCCGAACTTATGATAATAATGATATCGCAAATTGGATTTACCCTGTTGTCACAGACATAGGGACACTGGGCTTAGAATCTAATATTCCTGGTAATTGCGATATAAGTTTCTCTACCATTAATAATTTTGATTTACTTCATACCGGTAGCGGAAGCTCACTGATACGCTATAAAATTCTCTATTTATCTCAAGAGTTTGGACAAGCCAGTAACACACCTGTAACAACTTTGTGTAACAGCATACCAACAGCTCTCCAGTTTAAAGCTACAGGCTACTACCTTGGCGGTATTTGGGGTGGCGTTTTTATGCAAAGTGGCATTTACCAAGATATAATTACTGTCACAGTAGTCACTCAATAATCGTATAAAAACAGCCCTCCTCCTATAGTCAAAGCCCTTCTAAGATGCTAGCCGTCGGCAGTAGCAATAAACAAATTTCTGCTCCGTTCCGTTCGGTTTTTTATGTGCTTCCTTCTCATGCCCCAGCATTTCGAAAGGTGAACCAAACTCATCATGGATACCTTCTGCAGAATAACGTTGCACAGGCAACCCACTACACTCGGTTGGACCATCTTCTGCAAACGTTGAAACAATCACATAGCCGCCTGGTTTCACAATCTTTAATATATTTTCGACATACCGTTGGCGTTCAATTTCTGTGTTTAGAAAATGAAATACCGCCCTATCATGCCATACATCAATACTGTGTTTTGGTAGCGATAACTGGGTTACATCCTCAACCAGCCAACGTACACGCTTAGTCGCTTCGTCGAGTCTTTGTTGAGTGGTTTTAAGAGCTGACGCGGATAAATCAAGTACTGTAAGATTGTTATAACCCTACACTAATAAATCATCGACTAAGTGTGATGCGCCACCACCAACATCAATAATTCGGGCATTCTTTGGGACTTTTAAACTTTCAATAATGCTTAACGATTTTTCGGCATGAGGTTGAAACCAACTGACCTCATTAGCAGGTTTATTGGTATAAACATTTTCCCAGTGTTTTTTTAGAGACATAGATTCTTCTTAACTCCTATCAATCAGATACTTTTTTATCAACATTAAGTAAATAGCACTCGCCAAACCACCCGAAGAAAAAATCATCGCCATAACCATAATTTGATAGCGCGCGGCTATTAAGGGGTCGACTCCAGAGAGTATTTGCCCTGTCATCATCCCTGGCAATGATACTAGCCCTACGGCAAAAAGTGCATTAATAATAGGAATTAACGCTGTTTTAAAAGCGACTGTTCTTGCCTCTTCATAGCTTTTCCCTCTGCTAAACTCATCATTAAAACGCTCTGCCGCTAAACTAATCGCATTCAAAGCATTTGAAAAAATCATCCCCGCTAGTGGAATCATAATAGTCGCTTTATACCAAGGATCAATTCTTAAAACACCTTGCGTAACCAACAGTAAAACACTGCCGCTACCGACTACGATAGAAATTAGCACAATAACAAATAACTTTTTCCGATCTATTTTTACCGTACGTAAAGCTATCCAACTCGAGGCTAATACCATCATCGATAAAATCAGAACGATAACCCAAGCACTTTCTGCATTAAATATTGAACCCAAAAAATAGCCAATAATTAGTAGCTGACCCAACATTCTTCCGACAGCATAAAACCCTTCTTTATAGTTAAGTGACCAACGATATTGTACCCATAACACCAACGCAACCGGTACTAAAAGCAAGGCTAACGATGTTAAGGGAATAGTCGTTACTGTACTTGTCATTGTCCCGTATCACTGTAAAAGCCTAGGTTAAGCATCGCTTTTGTCCATTATTCACTGCAACTCCTCATATTTTTCTTGTAACTGTTAATACCTATTGAGATAGTAAGTAATCACTCCAAATTTAAGAGTAGTATGTCATTTTTTCCCTTTAAATTCTTCACTCAAAACACGCGCGGGCGAGATTTTGTGGTGGGTGATATTCATGGCATGTTTTCCGTTTTAGAGTCACAGCTTGAGACACTTAATTTTGATCCAGAGATTGACCGTGTCTTTGCAGTGGGTGATTTAATTGATCGTGGTCCTGAGTCTTATCGGGTACTTGAATTCCTAGAAAAGCCTTGGTTTTACGCGATTAAAGGCAATCATGAAATGATGCTAATCGAAGCCAAACACAAAAAAACAAACTACCGCAGCTGGGTAGAAAATAATGGTGGTGCTTGGTGGGAAGATGTGGATAGAGGTACTCAAAAGAAAATAAGAAAATCCATCAAAGCGCTCCCTGTAGCATTTGAAATAGCGACGCAGCAAGGTAAGGTTGGCGTTGTGCATGCTGACTTACCTATTGGCGTTTCATGGCAACAACTAATCCACAATATCTATTTTGATGAAGAAACCCGCGATTATATGTTGTGGTCTCGTAACCGCATTAAATATATCGAACTAACGGGGGAAACTACGCCTGTAGAAGGGATCGACCTTGTTGTGATGGGTCATACACCGAGAGAGAAACCACTGCATATTAGTAATTTATATTATATTGATACGGGGGCTTCTTATTTGCGTGATGGCGATTTAGGGCACTTAACGTTACTGCAAATTCACCCTACGCTTGAAGAATTTGTTTATCCTTAAGGTTAGATTTTTAAAGTACTCGTATTGTTGCTTTGTTTGAGCTTTAGAAGCGTACTTAAAGCTTTCTTTATTATCAAAATATTTACAGCATAATATTTTTACGAGCATGATTATAAAAAATACCAGCAATAATAAAGTAAATAAAAACTTAGAAGATATCCGAATAAATGCACGCATAGGAAAATGCTAGGTGATATTCGAGTTTTAATAAAATCCTTTTAGATAAAGCGCCTAAATTTAGCGATCAGTACATCTTATACAAAAGGACACCTATAACCTCTCTATCAATTTTTTTTGATATAGTTATTTCAGGTTAGCACTGGAAAATATCCGAGTGGCAAGCTTGCTAACGTCTCGCTTTGCTCGTCCTAAAAGTTTAGTGAGCTAGACTTTTCAAATCTCTTCTTGAAAAGTACAACTCAATTATTAAGCGTAGCTGTTAAGTTAGCCGCTTGAAAAAACCAAACGGTAAGCTCGCTAAAAATACTTCTGTAATTCTAGTTGGATAAAGTCATCTTTCTCCAGCACTTTCAATGGGTTATCATTTCCTACATCCATAAATGTTTGGCCTTCTAAATTGATTTTAAAGCCTTTTCCTAGGCGACGACTCGCTTCGGCACGAAAGCTTTTCGTTTTATCATCTAGGTCTACGAATGCGCCTGCTAATAGCTGACTGCCTGCCTCATCATTTAATGTATAGCGCCCACCAACGAAGACATCATTTTGAAAGGTGACTCCAACAGCTTCGCCACGGGAGTCATGGTGGTACTCTGTGATTAAGCCAATCTCAGAGCCATTTTCAAAGGCAGGTAAGGTATGTTCAAAACCACCCACTAATGCGCTGTAATCTTGATTTTTTGAATCATCAAACTGGCGATTAATTAATTCCAGTTTCCAAATCGTACTTTCACCGGTGTGTTGCAAATCAATCCCTAACTGGGTTATTTGTGGGTAATGTGCTTTTAATGCTATAGGCTTGCCATTTTTAATAATAGGGCTTAACACTGGGTCACGTGATGTACCGTTAAACATATGTATGCCAATATCTAGTGCATCGACTGTTTCAGTCCAGCGTAGTGCATAATCAATATGCTTTTCTTTTTTTGCTGATTCAAAGGTGGTTGCATTGCTATCAACCACTAAAGGCGCACGAAAACGTCCTTTACTCCCCGCAAAACTACGCTCTCTAAAATACGGTAATACGATTAAATCTAATGAACCATTATCTGCTAAACGACTCACACGAAACATCGGCTGACCCAACTTATCTTCCCCGTCAATACCTTCTAACGCATCAGTTTGATTAATAATATCCACCAGATGTTGTGATTCAGTCACCCCCCAGTAAGTTTTACTAATCCCGGCTTGCACCTCCCAGTTACCCTCTTCACCTAGGCTACCGACAAAATCTAGCTGCCTAATATCTGCATGGGTGCGTTCTTTATCTTGCTGATTCCAACGATAAAATGGTGTGAAGGTTATTTTTTTATGCCCACTATCCCATTTATGTTTATATTCTGGTTGAATGCTTAACGCAACATCGGTCTTTTTATTCTGTTCTGGACTTGCGCCTTCGTCTTTAAAATAACGCCCTTGTAAGGAAATTTCACCTGAAAACTCATTCGCACTCACTGCAAGCATTGACGCTGCTAACGATAAGATACCCATACTTTTGATTAAATATTGCTTTGCCACTTTTACAGCCACCTCTTTACTTTGTTTTTGTAATCTAAATATTCTTCTCCAAACTTTTTTTCTAAAATTCGCTCTTCTGGCTTTATTTGCATGCTGGTAATTAGCCAATAGAATACGGGTAAAATTAGAAACGGGGTTAAGCTACCCAGCCAAATCGCATAGCCAAACAGTATAACCAGCAACCCCACATACATTGGGTTACGCGTAATTTTATATAAACCTGCCGTCACTAAGCCTTCTGTATTAGTCGGTTTCATCGGGTTTATGGTGGTACGTTTTTTTAAAAATAAGAACAGTGATGAGGAGTCCAAAACGATAGCAATGGCAATAATTGCCATGCCAATTTTATTCCAAGGAGACTCAATAAAGCGTACTAAAGGAAAGTACTGATTCAGAAGCCACATAACAATACCCAAGCTCAAGGCATAAACGGGTGGCGGTATTTTTAATTCAAGTGCCTTCATGGTACTCCTTGTTTAAAAAAACGGATCAAGCCCGATTATATTCAGTTAGCTAAATTAATCGACTTAAGGAAACCCTGATCAATCTTAATTTTTTATTTCAACCTAACAGCTGCTTTTAATGCTTCCATTGCCCATTGTGTCATAAGTGAATCATTTTCAAATAACTCATCTGGTGCGGTAAACCATTTATTTACAATCACGGTTTTATCCTTTTTATCATAACTAAAAGGCGTCATACCCTTTGCTTCATACTGTGGTCGTGTTTGATCATCAACGACCAAGTACAAGGTATCACCCAACACGACTCCAAATTGCTTATCTGTGCCTAAATGACTAGAGCGAAATGCAATACCACCGAAATATTTCTTGGTCGTTAGCTCAGGAAAATCACCAAGTAGCTCTTTGATATATTCGACATACTCGGCAGAAGCTCCCATCGTTAATTAATCCTATCTTGCCAATGCATTTTTATTAAAGTCACGTGCCGATAAGCCAGACTTAAATTTATAGTTAGACCATTGTAACGTGGTGCTTTTGCCTGTTTGATGATTTACCATACTCATCATACTAGGTCGCCAGTATTTACCTAAATACTGTTTAAAACCTGTTGCATTAAGTGTTTTCAATAAAGCATTTTTACGATCGTAATACATTACCTTCACAGGACGATATTCTTTAGTATCAATCCATGAAATTTGCTTACTATACCCCGAATATTTATACGCGGGTGTTCGTTCAATCACATGACACTTCCAGCCTTGACCACAGGCTTCTTCGCGTAAATAGTTGTATTTGTATTTCTCAACTTCTTGAGAACCTAAATCTTCAAAAGCAAATTCACTGCCCATGAACGGACCTGATTTATTTCGTGAGTTGATTCGTTTTACGCGCTTTAGTGCCGGTAAATATAACCACTGATCATCGGGCTTTAA
Source organism: Thiotrichaceae bacterium (assembly GCA_026989145.1). Taxonomy (GTDB): domain Bacteria; phylum Pseudomonadota; class Gammaproteobacteria; order Thiotrichales; family Thiotrichaceae; genus Cocleimonas. The sequence goes on along the minus strand of JALSJU010000091.1, from coordinate 32,220 downwards.
ACCGTGCGAAAAGGTCAACATGGCTGTGCCTTTAACGTCTGCAGGCTGATTAAATAAAGATAACGATTTATCACCATCCCCCTTACCTTCCAGGGTTTTAATGCTAATCACGCGACGGCTTGTTTTACCAGCACGATTCTTTAACGTCATAATCATATTCGCCGTTGTATCGCCAAAACCTATGTCTTTGGCATCTCCTTCTTTAGCGATTCGCAAGCCTTTTTGCTGTGCGTTTTCTACCGGTGCTTTTGCTTGGGCAGTAAATGACAAGCCTAAAAAAGCAACCGCTAATGAAAATGATAAGGTTTGTTTAAATAACATTTTTTTCTCCAATTTATTTTGTTTAACCACCTGTAAGACAGGATTTTATTTAATTTGTTCAACCGCTAACCGACTACCTTTATTCAACCATTTATCCCACCAAATCAACAACGGAGGTAATAATAAAAAATCAACCAATAAAGCAATGGCAATAACAATTGCTGTTAATAATCCCATCCCTGAGTTGAGTTTAAATGATGACGTCGCTAAAACTAAAAAGCCAGCAATCAAAGCGACAGATGTTACAAGTAATGCGATTCCTACCGTAGAAAAGGCATAACGTACCGCATCTTCTGCCGCCATCCCTTGCTCGACTCTGGCACGGCGATATTTGCTTAAAAAGTGAATCGTATCATCCACCACGATTCCTAATGTCATTGCAGTCACTACTGATAATGCCATGCCTATCTCACCATCAATTATCGCCCATACACCAAATGCCATTCCCGCAGGTATCAAATTGGGAATTAAGCTTAATAAACCATAACGCCATGAGCCTAACGCAAACATAAGAATTAACGAAATCAATACCAATGCAATTGTCGTACCACTCAACATACTTATAATATTTTTCATGCCAATATGTGCGAACATCACGGTTGGGCTAACGCCTACTGCTTTTAATTCGGGGATATTATCGCTCATCCATTGATCGGCACGGCTTTCTATCGCCAATACTTCTTTGGATGACAGTGTTTTCATAGTCACCGTAATACGAGTGCTTTTCTTATCAATATCAATTTGATTGTTCAAATCTAAACCAAACGGTAGCGACATTTCATAAAGCAATAAATATTGTGCCGCCAGTTCCCTACTCTCTGGCAATTTATGATAGTTAGGATCATCACCGTGCATGTTTTTATTCAGTCGAGTAAAGGTATCTGTCACCGTGTTGACGTGAATCACTTCAGGTTGCTCAGACATCCAATCGGTAAACTTTTTGATATCAGCAAGCACTTGTGGATTAGCAATATCGCCTGAATTTTTGGTTTCGATGGAATATTCTATATTATAAATACCGGTTAAATTATCACTGATAAAATCAGTATCGGCGCGAAACTCAATACGTTTGTCAAAGTACTTAACAAAAACATCGTTTAACTCATTACGTGGAATGAGTGCAATCAATACCAATGCGAGCCCTCCAATACTAACTAACAAAGCCTTTTTATGCGTAATAACCCATTCAGCTAAAGATGCCATCAACTTAAGTGTTTTTGTCTCATCTTGTTGTTTAACACGACTGGGAAGCACAGTAGCTAATGCAGGTAATAAGAAAATAGAAAAGAAAAATGCCGCCATCACACCAATTGCTGCCACATTGCCCAAGTCTCTAAAGGGAGGCGCATCACTGGTGTTTAGCGATAAGAAACCAATTGCTGTAGTAATAGAGGTTAAGAACACCGGAATAAAGTTAATCCGTAAGCTTTCGCGCATCGCTTCATATTTATCCGAGCCTTTACGCATCTGCGCAACCCAATTAGATAAAATATGCACGCAGTCAGCCACTGCCAGCGTCATAATAATAATCGGTGATGACATCACGGGGGAAGATAATTCAATCCCTAACCAACCGGTTAAACCAAAGGCTGTTGCAAGTGAAAATATAATAACCACTAAAGTGATAATAGTTCCCGAAACGCTGCGTAACAATAAAAACACCGTCACCAAGATCAACAATAAGGTAATCGGTAAAAGGTGTGACATATCATAAATAGTTGCCTCGCCAAACGCATTATTCATCATCACAATGCCAGATAAATACACGGTTAGTTCAGGGTATGTTTTCTCAACATAGGCTTTTAAGTCACGTACCGATGCAACAATTTCAGTCACTAATTTCGTTGGATCAGCCTTTGTTACAACGCCCTTTTCGTCAGTGAGTGTTTTAGGTAATTCAACAGTAATATTAACCGCAGAAACATGCGCTTTTTCCGAAATTAAACGGTGCACTAGTAACGGTTCGTTTAAGGCGATTTTTTTAATACGCTGTAATTCATCGCTACCAAGGGAGGCACCATTTTCATACAAGTTAGCCACCGACATATCATCCTCAACCGATTCACTGTGTTGATAGTTCGATAGCGAATCAACACGAATAGAATACGGTGTTTGCCATGCACGCTCGGTAATATCCTCAATGGCAGCCAAATATTTTGGCGTAAAAACTTTGCCATCTTTGGGTGCAAAAACCATTAATACATTATCATTTTTAGTATAGGTGTCTTGGATGTTTTCAAAAGCTTTCAAGCGCGCATCATCTTTATTAAAGAAAATACGATAATCATTATTGAAAAATAAATTCTTGGCACCCATGCCTGATCCCGCGACAATCAGTAACATTAAAACTAATATTATCCATCGGTATCTGACTACAAAATTAGCGTAACTTTTAATCATTCCTATTCCTTGTTTCGGGCTTTAATAATTCTAATTGCTGGACTAAACCTTGCCCACACATCATGAGTGTTTCTAAACTTTGGGTACTTTTAGCTAGACCTAAACAACCTTCTAAGGTCGCCACAAAAAGCACGCCGAGTTGTTTTGAATCTGTATTTTGTCTAATATTGCCAGCCTGTTTACCGCACTCACAAGCTTGTTCAACGGCTTCTTGCCATTCGGTATAAATAGCTGTAATTCGTGTACGAAAACCTTCATCTATGGGTGACATTTCTAAAGCCAGATTGTTTAGCGGACATCCCAAACGCACATCTTCATCAGTCATTTTTTCACCCGAAATTAACAATATTTCTCGAATGATCGCGACAGGATCATCGGTATTTTGTAAAGGCTCAATCCAATTTGCACGTAATGTGGTATAGATAATTTCATCCACTACGGCATAACCCAGCTCCATTTTATTTTTGAAGTGGTGATATAATGCGCCTTTCGTAATATCCGTATTTTTCAAGATATTATTCAAACTAGCCGCTTGAAAACCACGGTGATAAATCTCATCAAATGCTGCCATGAGAATTTTTGCACGAGTCTCGTCACTCTTATCTAGCTTATTATCCTTACCACCGTCACAACGAGAGCACGACCAAATATGCCACCATTGTTGAGGTTTACTTTTGAAAAAAGAAGAATCAGACATACAAAAAGCATACATTCATACCGGTTGGTATGCAAGTGGTTTTAAGATATTTTGAGTACCATTATTTTGAATAGACACAAAAAAGCCTCAACAAGTGAGGCGTTTTTAATATTTCAAAACTATAGATTAATTAATATTAAAATCCGCAACCTTATACTGATAGACCTTGCCATTTTTATCATCTGCAAAGTAAATATTTCCGGCATTATCAAAAGCAACACCTTCGGCATCAACGCCACTAGGCAACATTTTCGTACTTAAAACTTTTGGCTGCTCAAGGCTATAACGAATCAAAGCATGATCTGTTGCACTAATCATAAACAAGTCACCTTGATAAAAACTTAAACCTACAATGTCTTTTTTACCATGATCTATAACTTGATCAACCACAGGAGCATCAGCAGAACTATCATCCACCGTAAAAACAAATGATGAATCTTTTTCAGGGTACTGATTTAATGACTGATTTGAGATATATACCGTACCCTCTTTAATAGAGATACCTTCAATACCCGTCTTGCCTTTCTCATCCTTGAACAAAGTATCATTGTCTGGCCTTACGATATCACCCGTTGGCTTTCCTGCACTATTTTTATACAAAGCTGAAAGATTACTCTGCTCAATCGTATGTAGATTATCCTTACCCTCAACAGCTACGATAACATTACCGTTAGCATCATCACAGGCAATACCTTCGTAATCATACTTCTTACCTTTTGCAGACTTATGCATATGCTGAGCTAAAATATTGCCCTGCATATCCAACTTATAAACAATACCTTTGTCGGAAACCACAAACAAAGCATCATTAGCAGCAGAATAGCAAATACCCGATGCCTCAACGATTGAAGCGATCGTTTTACCTTTGATTTTCCCATCAGTATCCGTAACGGAGTCAGTATTACCATCGCCACCGCTTCCACCACCACAAGCCGTTAATAAAAATAGCAAAGATGCCGAAACTGCTAATTGCTGTACTCTAAAAACCATACTCATTGTTACTACCTTAAGTTTTATTTCATTTAAGTATTACAGCCGACAAACAAAAATGACATTACTTAAGCTTTATACAAGGATAGCGGGTCGAAAACTTCAGATAAGTTGGATTCAATTGCTGAGTATTCAGAAGTAAATACGCAAAGACTGCTGCTAGCCTAAAAGCAAACTTACAAAGATTTCAACCCAGTAACAAAAACAAATAACTACACCCCCAAAGCAAGAATAAGAACCCGACTGCTCCTAACGCATCCCAAACAACTTGCGGAATTACTTGCTGTGATTTCTTAATAATGATGTCCATATTGCTCTCTCCATTAATGTTTAATTTAATTGCTTGTTGAGAAGAACAATAATGGAGGTACTCCCTCAATTTGTGAGGGAGCAATAGATTATTTAAAAGGCCCATTGATAACTGTTAGTACACATGGACTCCACCTCCGAAAAAGCTAACGGCTACGGTGTATTAGCCCACTTTCCAATGACTAATTTTTCCTCCACAAAATAATGTGGAGGAATCTTTAGATTAATAGGATTTTTCTGATCATTAATTTTACGCCCTGCACTATCAAATAAGGTGCCACTACATATATCCTTAAATGTATCATCTGAATAAAACAAGGGACAATTACCCGAATCACCCTTATTGATATAAACAAAGTAATTTGCTTTAAATGAGCGTGAAGCCGACTTATTAATAGCTTGCATCGGCTGAGTAGCGGACTGGACTTGCTGTGCAATAAATGCTTTTCTGTATAAAACGGCAACCTCAACACCTTGCCAACGGGCTTTCTTAATCTCTCCTTTTCGCATAGTGCTTATATCTACTGTAATCAATTGCACTTGCTGTTTGGAGTTTTCAGGTTCGCTTTGACTTGAGCCTACAAATAACGAGCGTGTCATTACCCAAAGTAATAATAAAAAAGCGCCTAGTGCAAGAATTTTCAAAATTACACGGTAAATAAGACGAGGGTTTTCCATAAAAAAGCAGACATTTATTTAGAGAACACGAAGCTTAACGTTTTTTTATAAAAAACGATAACTTGAATCAGCAAGAGTATTGGAAGTATGTTAATTTACCCTTTTTAAATACAATTGATATTTTCATTATGAGCCACGCTGCAACACCCCGTAAAATTTTAATCACCAGCGCCCTTCCCTATGCTAATGGCCCGATTCATCTAGGCCATATGGTTGAGTATATCCAAACAGATATTTGGGCACGTTTTCAGCGTTTGCGTGGGCACTCTTGTATTTTTGCTTGGGCAGATGATGCCCACGGCACACCGATAATGTTACGCGCGCAACAAGAAAGTATCGAGCCACAACAACTAATCGACAACATGAAGGCAGAACATGAGACGGACTTTAACGATTTTTTGATTTCATATGATAATTTTCATACCACCCATTCTGAAGAGAACAAACACTTTGCGGAGCAGATTTATCTTGCAGCAAAAGCCAACGGTAATATTACCACTAAAGTCGTTAAACAATCCTACGACCCAGAAGCCAATATGTTTCTGCCAGACCGCTTTGTAAAAGGCGATTGCCCTAAATGTGGTGCAAACGATCAATACGGCGACAACTGTGAATCGTGTGGAGCGACCTATTCCACCACCGAATTAAACAACCCTTACTCCGTAGTATCAGGTGCAACCCCGATTGAAAAAGACAGTGAGCACTACTTTTTTAAAGTCAGTGACTTTGCTGAATTTTTAAAAGGATGGGTAAATGGAAGCCATGAAGGAAATCGCACCGTTCAAAAAGAAATTGCCAATAAAATGAATGAGTGGCTAGACGGCGGACTTAATGATTGGGATATTTCACGCGACGCACCATACTGGGGCTTTAAAATACCCGACACCGAAGATAAATACTTTTATGTCTGGTTAGATGCACCTATTGGCTACATCGCCTCATTTAAAGACTATTGTAATAAGAACCCCGACATTAACTTTGATGATTATTGGGCAGCAGGCGCAGAAGAAAAAACCGAGCTATACCACTTTATCGGTAAAGATATCGCCTATTTCCACACCCTATTTTGGCCAGCAGTGCTTAAGTCCGCCAACTTTAGATTACCTACAGCGGTTTTCTGTCATGGCTTTTTAAATGTCAACGGCCAGAAAATGTCAAAATCTCGCGGAACATTCATCACCGCGCGGGTGTTTTTGGATCACTTGCCTGCCGAGCCACTGCGTTATTATTATGCCGCTAAGCTAAGTAACACGGTCGATGACATTGACCTGAATCTAGAAGATTTTCAGCAACGCATTAATAGTGATTTAGTCGGCAAAGTGGTTAATATCGCTTCTCGTTGCGCCGGATTTATTAGCAAAAAGTTTGATGGGAAATTGTCTGATTCACTGGCAGATGAGACGCTTTACCAAGAATTTATCAGTGCCAGTGATTCTATTGCAGATGCCTATGAAAGTCGACGTTACAGTAAAGCGATGCGTGAGATCATGGCACTAGCCGATCTTGCTAACCAATATGTGGATGAGAAGCAACCGTGGGTATTAGCCAAAGATGAGACTACGCTACCTGAAGTTCAAGCGATTTGTTCGCAGGGCTTAAATATGTTTCGCGCATTGATAACCTATTTAAAACCGGTTTTACCCGAACTAGCTGAAAAATCCGAAGCATTTTTAAATGCCGGTGAATTACAATGGGATAGTGTTGCGGCACCGCTATTAGGAACGGACATTAATAAGTTTAAGCCTTTAATGACTCGAATTGAAGAAGATAAAGTCAATGCGATGCTAGAAGCAAACAAAGTCTTATTAACCGAGGCCGCAACTTTACAATCAAAAACCGCAACAAGTAAAAATACCAGTAATCAAAAGAGTGATGACACACAACTTGCGCAAGACCCAATCAGCCCAACCATTGAGTATGACGACTTTGCAAAAATTGACTTGCGCGTAGTTAAAATTATTAAGGCTGAGCATGTTGAAGGTGCAGATAAACTCTTACAACTCACCCTTGCATTAGGCGAAGATACTGAGAATGGCGAGGAACAACGCAATGTTTTTGCAGGTATTAAATCTGCTTACGACCCGAAAGAATTAGAAGGGAAGATGACAGTAATGGTGGCGAATCTAGCACCCCGTAAAATGCGCTTTGGCATGTCCGAAGGCATGGTACTTGCGGCAGGCCCTGGTGGTGAGGACTTGTTTGTACTTACCCCTGATGATGGTGCTTTAGCAGGAATGCGTGTTAAATAGTTTTGTTTTTCTCATGTTGCAAGACACTAACGTCTTGTAACATGACAACCTTAATCAAACTCTCACCACAATAAATCAACGGCAACCTATCACGCAACCAAGGCGGCACCCCTGCTTCATTAAGATACTTTTTTAAGGTTTTGTTTTTGTTATTCTTTGCCATTTTCGCCAAAAGCAGCGACTCCCCACCTTGGCGGAAACGAATGCTAAGCGGCTCATTGTAACATTGAACACTAGCCAAAACAGCAGGCTTTATTGTGATACCTAAAGAATCAATGACCACTGGCGTTAGTCCATCCCAGCTTAGCCTTTGCGTATTATCATGTTCTGTTAAAGGCGCATCACAATAAAGCTGATAATTAAAACGCCTGATTTCAACACCTTGCCATGTAACTAGCGGCTGAGCATCCTCTTTTGCCAGCAAAATATCATTAAGCACTGTCTTTAGCTTTTTTTCTGAAGGTGCTAAAAACCCTTTCTTCGTTATCCAATAGCGAATTAATAGCTTTTGCTTATCTCTCGGTAAGCTCAACAAACAATCAACAGATAAAGTGTTACTAACCATATTCACATTTGAATATTCAGCACAATTAACCCGTAACGCTTCTGCCATTTGATCAAGCAAAGTCTTTGTTTCTGACTGGATTTTGGCAGCTCGACTAAGTGTTTTATCTAAACCCTGCCAATGATCTCTAAGTTTTGGCAACACTTGGTTACGCAAAAAGTTACGGTCAAAACTATTGTTTTGATTACTTGGATCTTCAATAAAATTAAGCTTATTTTCAACAGCATAAGCTTGTAACGATTGATAACTTTCATCCAACAAGGGACGAATATGCACGCTATTGTTAGAATCCATAATAACAGGCATAGCGGCCAAACCCTGAACCCCTGCACCTCTAAAAAGTTGTAATAATAAGGTTTCGGCCTGATCACGCTGATGGTGAGCAGTTAGTAAAACTTCACCCTTCTGTATAATGCTTTGAAATGCTTGATAGCGTCCTTGTCGCGCAACAGCCTCGATGCTATCGCCTGACTCAAGGTTTAAATCCAAATAATGTATTTCAAGCGGAATACCTAAATCATCACAAATACTTTGGCAATGCTCAGGCCAACAATCAGCAACCTTTTGCAAACCATGATGAATATGCACGGCACGTAGTGACAAATAAGAGTTTTGTTGCTTTAACTTTGATAATAAATGCAATAAAACGTGAGAATCCATACCGCCACTAAAAGCGACAAGGTATTTTCTAAACGGTGATAACGACTTGAGTTTTTCTAAAAGTAATGCAGGGTTTAAAGAGCTACGGTTATGAGTCAAACTTACCATAACCCATTAAACGCTGATAGCGCTTTTCAAGAAGCTGATCTGTACTGAGTGCTCGCAGATCACGTAAGCTACTTTGTAGACCCTCACGTATACTAAATGCAATCGCATCGAAGTCACGATGCGCGCCTCCTAAAGGCTCAGGAATAATGCGATCCACCAAACCCAGTTTGATTAATTTATCTGATGTGATTCCCAAGGCATTAGCAGCCTCTTCTGCCGCTCCAGCATCCTTCCATAGTATAGATGCGCAACCCTCCGGTGAAATCACCGAATAGGTTGAATACTCTAGCATCATCACAAGATCAGCAACGGCAATCGCAAGTGCACCGCCAGAACCACCCTCACCCGTAATGGTTGCAATTATTGGCACACGTAGTTGTGACATTTCATACAAATTACGTGCAATCGCCTCGCTTTGACCACGCTCCTCAGCACCAATACCTGGGTATGCACCCGGTGTATCTACAAAGGTAATTACAGGGAGATGAAACTTCTCAGCCATTTTCATTAAACGTAACGCTTTACGATAACCTTCTGGACGAGGCATACCAAAATTACGTTTAATATTTTCTTTGGTATCACGGCCTTTTTGATGTCCGATAACCATTACAGGATTACCTTCAAAACGTGCCGTTCCGCCGATAATAGCTTTATCATCCCCATACGCACGGTCACCGTGCAATGGTTGAAAATCAGTAAACACGCGGTCAATAATATCAAAACTATAAGGACGTTTAGGATGACGTGCTAACTGACCAATCTGTTTAGCTGTTAATTTTGAAAAGATAGAAGTAGTTAAAGAATCAACTTTAGACTCTAGGCGCTCTACCTCATCACCCAAATTAACATCTGAGCCACCAACATAACGCAACTCTTCTATTTTTGCTTCTAATTCAGCAATGGGTTGTTCAAAATCTAGAAAATCAGGATTCATACGCTACTTCTTTAAAATTCAGTTTGGTTTTATTTTTGCTCTTGCTCTTGCGCAGCAATTTCTTCATGAACTTTCTTCATATCAATTTCTTTAACTTTTCCGATAACTTCTTCAAGTTGTTGCGCATTTAACATTCCAGGCTGAGAAAAAATAACCACCTGCTCTCTAAAAATCATCAAAGTAGGAATCGAACGAATTTGAAAATGTGCACCTAACTCCTGCTCTGCTTCAGTATCAATTTTACCAAATACGATATCATCAAACTTATTAGAAACTTCTTCATAGATTGGAGCAAAAGACTTACATGGACCACACCACTCCGCCCAAAAATCGACAATCACAATGTCATTTTTTTCAATTGTTTCTTCAAAAGTCTTTGATGTTATATCTATAGTCGCCACTGCGAACTCCTGTTGTTTAAGTAATTCAAGAGAATATACGGTTTACACTAGGGAATATCAAGTATTGAATAAATTTCGAATTCGCATTCAAAAATACAAATATAATACAAGTCTTTGATTCCAAAACACATCCTGCATAGCCGATTCAGCTTTACTCAACGGCTAAATGACTCACCTTACGATAACCATTAGGTAATAACTTACCGCGTTTACCACGCTCTCCTAAGTATTCCAGTAACTCCTCACCTTGAATCGCTTTATGTTTTTTACCAGCATGCACAATCAGCTTTGTGCCTTCTGCGAGGGCAATGATGGAAACGACCGTTTCCTCACCAGCTTTTAGCTTTTTACTCGGAATATTAATGATTTTATTACCTTTACCACGAGGTAACTCTGGCAGCTCTTTAGCAGGAATTATCAATAAATACCCTTCAGATGTTACTGCGGCAATTTTGTCTGTTTCAATATCAGTAACGGCTGATGGGCATACGATTTGCGCACCTGCTTTACCTAAACTCACGGTTGCTTTGCCGGCTTTAGCACGGCTTTGTAAATCTGCAAATTTCACAATAAAGCCATAGCCGAAGTTGCTGCCCACTAAGTAGCATTGTTCATCACCTTTGCCAGCTCCTGACATAATAACCGCTTTAAAAACAGCACCTTCAGCGGGTTTAAACCGTCCACTTAAGGGATCACCTTGCCCTCGTGCCGAGGGTAAAGTATGCGCGGCTAAGGTATAACTACGTCCATTACTGTCGAGTAAAACGACCTGCTGGTTAGAACGCCCGTAGGCCGAAGCTTGGTATTTATCGCCTTGTTTATAGCTGAGTGAATGTGGGTCAATCTCATGCCCTTTAGCGGCACGAATCCAGCCCATTTCTGACAAGACAACAGTAACAGGCTCTGATGGGATTAACGCCGTTTCATCCAGTATTTGCGAGGCTTCGCGCTTTACAATTGGCGAGCGTCTATCATCACCATATTTTTCTGCATCTTCTTTGAGTTCTAGACGAATTAATGAAGTCAGTTTATTGGGGTTGTCTAATAACCCTTGCAATTCATCACGCTCTTTAATGAGTTCTTCTTGCTCATCACGAATCTGGAATTCTTCCAACTTCGCCAAATTGCGTAAACGTAGATTCAACACCGCTTCTGCTTGAATATCGCTTAAGCTAAAGCGTTCCATCAACACCGGTTTTGGCTCATCATTCTCACGAATTATTTTAATCACTTCATCAATATTCAGATGCGCAATTAATAAACCTTCTAAAATATGTAAGCGCTCAAGGACTTTATTTAAGCGCCATTCTATTCGACGAATCACCGTATTACGGCGGAATTCTAGCCATTCCGTTAAAACTGCTTTTAGGTTTTTGACCTGCGGCTTACCGTCTGTACCAATCATATTCATATTGACACGGTAGTTGCGCTCCAAATCGGTTGAGGCGAATAAATGTGACATCATTTGTTCAATATCAACACGGTTTGAGCGCGGTGTAATAACTAACCGTGTGGGGTTTTCATGATCCGATTCATCGCGTAAATCAGCTACCATCGGAAGTTTTTTGGCGCGCATTTGGGCGGCTATTTGTTCTAAAATCTTACCCCCAGATGCTTGAAAAGGTAGCGCTGTAACAATCACATCGCCATTTTCTTTCTCCCATTTGGCACGCATTTTTACGCTGCCTTTGCCCGTTTCATAGATAACTTTTAACTCGGTTGGTAAGCTAATAATCTCGGCATCGGTTGGGTAATCCGGCCCTTTAACAAACTCTTGCAACTCCTCAACAGTGCTGGTTTTTTTCTTTAATAGTTGCAAACACGCATTAACCACTTCACGCAAATTATGCGGTGGGATATCGGTCGCCATGCCCACCGCGATACCCGAGCCACCGTTAAGCAACACATTCGGTAAACGCGCGGGTAATAAAGAAGGTTCTTGAAGCGTACCATCGAAATTATCAACCCAATCAACCGTGCCCTGCCCTAACTCTTGCAGCAATACTTTAGCGTAAGGTGTTAAGCGAGACTCTGTATAACGCATCGCGGCGAACGATTTAGGGTCATCTTGAGAACCCCAGTTACCTTGCCCATCGACTAAAGGGTAGCGATATGAAAACGGCTGCGCCATTAACACCATCGCCTCATAACAAGCGCTATCACCATGCGGATGAAATTTACCTAAAACATCACCCACCGTACGCGCGGATTTTTTATGTTTTGACGCCGCTGATAAACCCAACTCAGACATCGCGTAAACAATACGACGTTGTACTGGCTTTAAGCCATCACCAATATTAGGTAAGGCGCGGTCTAAAATAACGTACATCGAATAATCAAGATACGCCTTTTCGGTATACGCCTGTAGCGGGATACGCTCAATACCGTCGTGGTCGCCCCGCTCCCCACCGTCTCCGCCAATTTTATCTAAATTAAGCAGGTCGAGTTGTATTTCATCTGTCATTATTATTTAGCCATATTCTGATTTACTACGGTTCTGACTTTGCTACGAGTCTGATTTAGCTACAGTCGCTGTTACACACGTAATGGTTAGCTCTACACCCAATGCTTTGAAAATTCTAGCAAATGTGCGCCTCCCGATTGCGGCTCATTATCCAGCACTTCGCGTAACAATGTAAATTCTTTTTCTAGCTCATCACCGCTAATCTCGCCACGCATAAGCTGGTAGCGTAAATAAATTAAGTAGATGTTTAACACATCCGTTTCACCACTATGGCGAATACCACTAATACCACCTGCTCGAAACGCATCCCACAGCTGTGAACTAGCCATCCCCAACCTTCCAGGAAAACCAAGTAATTTAGCAATATCATGCAAAGGCGTACTGGCATGGCGATTATAACTTGCTAACACATCCTTCAAATCGGTATGCCGCTGATGCTGACGGTTAAGATAATTATCATGGCGGAATTCTGCATTATTCTCACCCATCTCCCAATACGCCGGTGCACTAATACTGTTTTTTAAAGCACGGTAATGAATAATCGGCAAATCAACATCTGAGCCATCCCAAGATACTAGCGTAGGCGTACGCCCTTCCACCTCATCAAAAAATTGCTGTAACAACTCAGTTTCCGTGCTGTTTTCATCACCTAACGAGCGTACCGCAAGCCACTTACCCATGTCATCACCCATACCGCGATAGACAATCGAAATAGCCACAATTTTATGTAGATGTAAGGGTAATGTTTCAGAGCCAGTTTTTTGTTGATGTATGTGCCGCATCGCCTTTACGGTGCTTTTATCATCCAAGCCCTGTAAATCAAAAATAGCTTGACCAGCTTCGATATCAGGGATGGTTTTTATATTGAATACTAAAACGTTCATGGTGCCTCCTTTCTAAACGTATTTCTTTTGTAAGCTTACCATGAGAGTATCTGCTTACGCATGAGAGTAGTTATTGATTAAATACCAGCTTAAGCCCAAGCATTCCCATTAGTCCGCTAGCCAGACGGTTTATAGTCTTTTTAAAGCGTAGATAAATGCGCTGTGCATGCGGTGTTGTCAGCGCTATCGCGACCAAGATATACCAGCTCGCATCAATAACGAATGCCATTAAACTTAGCAATACTATTGAGTACTGTGGTAACTGCTCAGGTAAAAATGCCATAAAAATACCACCAATTACGATAGCCGTTTTGGGGTTGCTTAGCTGTGTTAACAAACCTAGTACAGAGGCTTTAATTAAGCTGCCATTTGTAAGTGATGGAGTATTTTGTGATGAGCTAGAATAAGAGTTAGAGTTAGAGTTTGCTACGATTGGATCATCCGCGCCCTGCCACATTTGATAAGCGATATAAAACAAGTACGCTCCGCCGAGTATTTTTAGCACAAAATAAAGCACAGGTATGGTTTGTAAAACAACAAACAAGCCTGTTATTGCCATTAACGACAAGATCATTGCGCCTGTACCCATGCCCAGCGAGGTAGCGATACCGTGGTTGCGTGACTTATTCATCGCTGTTTGCGCGACAAACAAAAAGCTCGGCCCAGGGCTAATAACACCTACCGCTAAAGCTAATGCGATAGGAATGAAAAACAAATAATCATTCATGCAGGAAAAACACCTGTTGAAATATAACGATCACCTCGGTCACAAATAATCGTCACGATGGTTGAATTTTGAAGTGTTTGAGAAAGCTTTAACGCAGCAGCCACGGCGCCACCAGATGATACCCCACAGAATATCCCCTCTTGTTCTGCAAGCCTTCGCATGGTGGTTTCTGATTCTTCTTGGGTTATGTCGATTTCTTGATCAACGACTGTGGCATCAAATATCTCTGGCAAATATTCTGCTGACCAGCGACGAATCCCCGGAATGTCTTCATCATTGGTTTTGGGTTGTACGCCAACAATTTGAATCGAGTTACTTTGATTTTTTAAAAAACGACCTACTCCTGTAATAGTCCCTGTCGTGCCCATAGCACTAACAAAGTGAGTGATTTCGCCTTGCGTGTCTTTCCAAATTTCTGGCCCTGTTGTTTGGTAGTGCGCCAAGGGGTTGTCGTTGTTTGCAAATTGATTTAACAAGAACCCTTTACCTTGTTTATCCATTTTAATCGCTAAATCACGCGCTCCTTCCATACCACCCTGCTGCTTAGAAACTAAAACTAACTCGGCACCGTAAGCTTTCATGGATGCTCGGCGTTCTTCGCTCATATTATCTGGCATTAATAATATAAGTTTATAGCCACGCATAGCAGCAACCATCGCCAAGGCGATACCGGTATTTCCGCTAGTGGCTTCGATTAAGGTATCGCCCTGTTTAATGTCGCCGCGCTTTTCAGCTTTTTGAATCATGCTCAATGCAGCCCGATCTTTTACGGAGCCTGCAGGGTTAGTGCCTTCTAGTTTAACTAAAATGGTATTACTGCTATCACCCGCCATTCGCTGTAATTTGACTAAGGGCGTCTTACCTATGCACGATTCCATGGTTAAATAATCAGTCATTTTCGTAGTCCTTTTGGTTTCTGGGCATTAGCTCTCTAAAATCACGTAGGAGATGGCATATTTTTTTTCATCACTGAGTGAAATAAAGGTTCTTGTTACGCCTAGTTTTTGTGCAAGCTGTAACGTTTTTCCGTGTAACGTTAGCACAGGTTGCCCTTTATTATTGTTACTGACTTCTATCTCTTGAAAGCCAACCCCTTCTGCAATCCCAGTTCCTAGCGCCTTGGCTACGGCTTCTTTTGCCGCAAACCGTTTTGCGATGTAAGTTTTAGGTGTTTTATGCGTGGCTAAAACTTGCAATTCATTAGGGTGCAGTATTCGCTCGGGGAATCCTCTCGGGTGTTTTTTAAAAACTTTATTAATACGTGATATTTTTACAATATCCGTACCTATGCCGATAATAGCCATTAGTCAAAAAATCTCATAATCCCTATCCCCAGTTACAAACGTTTAAATACTACGGGCTTCAGTTATGATTTCAATCATTTGTCGAGTGGCCCGACTAATCCCTACAAACAAAGCTCGTGCGACAATGGAATGGCCGATATTGAGCTCTTGAATATTAGGGATTTGTACTATCGCTTGGGTATTTGCGTAGTCTAAGCCGTGACCGGCATTAACTTGGATACCGAGTGAATGCGCATACTCTGTCGCCTCGATAATTCTAGCTAGCTCTCGTTTTTGAGCGTCACCTTCGGCATTAGCATAAGTACCCGTGTGTAGTTCTATAATGGGTGCACCAATATCAGGTACACGTTTTATGTGCTCAATATTCGGCTCAATAAACAACGATACACGTATTTCTTTTGCGGTTAGTTGCTGGGTAGATTTTTGGATACGATCAAACTGCCCAATTACATCTAAGCCACCTTCAGTGGTTAGTTCTTCGCGCTTTTCTGGCACGATGCAGGCATCTTCTGGTAGTACATCACAAGCGATATTGACCATTTCATCGGTGGCAGCAAGCTCTAGATTGAGCCGAGTATTTATTTGTTTACGAATCGCATAAACATCCGTATCTTGAATATGGCGACGATCTTCTCGCAGATGAATAGTAATTGCGTCAGCACCGGCTTCTTTTACTAAAAAAGCAGCTTCTAATAAGTCGGGATATGTTGTACCCCGGGCTTGGCGCAATGTCGCAATGTGGTCAATGTTTACGCCAAGTTCAAGCTTTTCTCGGATATTTCCTTCCATATTTAATTCTGCCATTTTCAAATATTCAATAATCGCCGGGTATTAAACTTTCTAGGCGCGAGCAATGCTAAACTTGCGTCCAAAAAAAGTCTTAACGTTTGCCACTGTGATTCTGTCATATTTTGCATATCCTGTAATGCTAAAAGTAGCTCAATGCTAATTATTGCGTCACTTCCGTTTCTTGATGTCTTTGTCGATGTAGCCATTAAGCCCTCATCAGGAATAAACCGATAAAAAAGTTTATTACTACTGCTGGGTGTCAAGTTATAACCAAGTTCAGCAAGTAGATACACTTCAAAGCGCATCATAATTTGTTGATTAATAGCAGTATCATTAAGCTTATGCAGGGTGTATTTGTAGGCTGAGAACAAGGCTGGCATAGGCGTATGCTGATGCGTTAACAGCAATAAAAGCTCATTAAGGTACAAACCCATCATAAGTTCAGAGGGTGGTATGGTATGTCGTCCGCGTTCATCTGCATCGGTAAGTGTTTGTACATCGCCCTTACCTATCCATTGGATATGTAAATAACGGAACGGTTGAATGACTCCTTTGAGAACCTTGCCTCGTTTTTTAGCAGGGCGCGCTACACAACAGATTTTTCCTGCTTCCTCTGTAAATAGATCAACCAGCAGACTATTTTCGCGAAAGGGTCGTGTGTTTAGGATGTAGGCGAAGGAGTTTGGCAAAGTTTGATTTTATTTAGAAAAATTTATTTTACCATGAAGAACATGAAAGGCATGCAGATACAGATCACTTTATGTTGTCTTTTAGCTTTTCTTCAAAACCTACCTTCGTGTGCTTCATGGTAAAAGCTTTATAACTCGCGGTTTGAAATGATCCCAAGTTCGTTAAGGTGGCGTGGGTTGTTCTGCCAATTTTCTTCTACTTTCACCCATTGTTTGAGCATCACTTTTTTCATTAAGAACTCTTCTAATGAGCGTCTCGCTGACTGCCCGATTCGCTTTAATGTCTCACCTTTTTTACCAATAATTATACCTTTTTGATTGGCACGGCCCGCCCAAATAACGGCTTCAATGGTGACCAGTTTGTCGGTTTCTTCAAACGTTTCTATATCAATGGCGGTAGTGTATGGGAGTTCTTCATGTAGGTTTAGAACCAGCTGCTCACGGATTAATTCACTACAAATAAAACGCACTGACTTATCCGTAATATGATCTTCAGGATAGATGAATTCAGACTTGGGTAATACTTTCAGTAAGGAAGCAATCAATACATCTGTATTCATACCTTTAGTCGCAGAGATCGGAATAATTTCAGTAAATTCACGTTTACCGGCTACTTTTTCTAGGTAAGGAAACAGGCGGTTTTTATCTTCTAAACGATCTACTTTATTGATGAGTAAGAAAACGGGTTTGTTGCTGTGTTTTAAGCGACTTAACACATACTCATCTTCATCGGTCCATTTTAACACTTCGACAATCATAATGATCGCATCAACATCTTCAACGGCAGCTACGGCTTCACTATTGAGCGTACGATTAAGCAGGTTTTTGGAGTTTTGATGAATACCAGGAGTATCAGTAAAAATAATTTGATGGTTTTTATTATTATCCGTCTCGGTCAAAATACCACGAATATTGGTACGGGTGGTTTGTGGCTTATTAGCAATAGCAGATAATTTGTAGCCAACTAAGTGATTCAATAAGGTCGACTTACCGACGTTGGGACGACCGATAATTGAGACTGTTCCACACTGTTGTGCGGGGGTCTTTTTGCTCACGGTGCAACATCCTTTTTTTGCTGCTTCTTATCAGCTTCGTTTTTCATCACTATTTCATAGGCATTTTGGGCCGCTTGTTGCTCTGCTTTACGGCGGCTTCCTGCGATCCCTTTGGTATGAATATCTACATCTGTAATAATGCATTCGGCAGTAAAAACTTGGCGATGCGCATCACCTGTAGTACTGACAAGGTTGTATTTCGGGATGGCATGACCGCGTGATTGTAAAAATTCTTGTAAACGACTTTTAGGGTCTTTAAGGCTATCTTCTGAAGGCAAATTTTCGAGGCGATTAGTATAGATTCTTAATACGAATTCTTTAGCTGAATCAATGCCCTGCTCTAAGTAGACACTGGCAATAACTGCTTCTAAAGTGTCTGATAATATTGACTTTCGGCGGAACCCACCACTTTTTAACTCACCTGCACCTAAACGCAAAAAATCACCTAATGATAATTCACTGGCGATTTCTGCGAGTGTATTCTCGTTGACTAAGGAAGCCCTGAGGCGTGATAAGTAACCTTCACTTGCTGCAGGCATTTTATTAAAAAGTGCGTTAGTTATCACTAAGCCCAGCACGCTATCGCCTAAGAACTCCATGCGTTCATTGTGTTTTGAGCCATAGCTACGATGCGTTAGCGCCTGCACAAAGCAATCACTGCTCATGTGTTTATGACCGAGTAGGTCTACTAACTTCATCGCTACATTCATACAAAACCTCATAATAAACGAGCAGTTTATCACGAGGTCTGACGAACAGAAATATGTTTTCAGCTTATTCTATAGATGTATTTCAAAAAACTTACAATCAAAAATTAAAACTATTACGTCTATTCGGGTCTTCTGAACTATCAGCTGTCTCATTAATCACTGTTTCTGGCTCGCCCAATACTACAGAGTGCTTAAATTTAACTAAAAAAGACAAATTACCAATCCAAGGAACAGGTACATCATAGCTCACTGTTAATTTATGCTTATTTTTAGTTTTTTTAATTCTTGTAATACTAAAAGGATTCTTAGTCTTGGTCGGCGCTGAACGATTCTTACTTGCATAATATGCCTTTTCAAGTGCATATAAGCCATTCACTGTTAAGTGTTTTTCTATTTTGGCATTAATAATACGCATATTGGCTTTTTCTATGTTTGGCGTGCCCGCGATATTTTTCATCATGCTTTTTACGCTATTAAACTCGATATAGTAAGGTGCAACTTTCACAACGGCACTTGCGGTTAATCCAAGAAAGGCAGCCACAATTAGCCATGTGATCAGTGTAGCGCCTTGTTGTTTCTTTTTTATTTTCATTATTATTTCCTAAATTGATGATTGCACACGGAGGCAATTATTATCTCAGGAACAATTATTACACAGAAAAGGTGAAGCTACGCTGAATCAGTTTACGGCAGTTCCTATGCGATGCGCTTGAAAACCATCACCGTTTTTTTGCCAATTCCAATGCATCCACACAAAAGAGGCCTTACCGACTAAATTGGCTTCTGGTACAAAGCCCCAAAATCGGCTATCGCTACTGTTATCGCGATTATCGCCCATCATAAAATAATGCCCTTCTGGGACTTTCCACTTACCGGCCCGTGTTCCTTGCGGGTAAAGGATTAATTTATGCGTAACGCCATTGGGCAAAGTTTCACTTTCTTGTGAAACTTTAATCACCTTATTTGAGTCACCTTTTAGGGAATAACCTTCAAGCGGTTGATACTTAAGCGCTTTGCCGTTTATAGTGAGTTTTTTATCATTCGACCACTCAATCGTATCACCAGGTAACCCGATCAAGCGTTTAATATAATTAACCTCAGGCTGTGGTGGGTAGCGAAACACCACGACATCCCCACGCTCTGGTTTATTCACCTCAAGAACTTTATTATGTATAACAGGAAGTCGTACACCGTAAGCGTACTTTTTAACTAAAATAAAATCACCTATCTCCAATGTTGGAATCATTGATCCTGAAGGAATTCTGAAAGGCTCGGCAATGAAGGATCTAACGATCACGACAATTAATAAAATTGGAAAAAAAGACTTAGAAAAATCAACTAAAAAAGGGTCGTCACTACGTGCCTGTTTGGGCTTCCCCCAACGACTCAGCGTATAAAGTAAGACAATGAACCCTGTTACAGCGGTAAGTACGACAAGTATTAACTCAATATTAAAACCTTTTTCCATACTATCAACTAACCCTCATCCCTTTTTAACACAGCTAAGAAGGCTTCTTGCGGAATCTCCACATTACCGACTTGTTTCATCCGTTTTTTACCCGCTTTTTGTTTGGCAAGTAGCTTTTTCTTACGCGAAATATCACCACCGTAACACTTAGCAGTAACGTTTTTACGCAACGCTTTTACATTCGAGCGGGCGATAATATTGCCACCAATAGCCGCTTGAATAGCAACATCAAACATTTGTCGTTGAATCACTTCGCGCATTCTTTCGACCAATACACGACCACGGTTTTGAGAGAAGTCTTTGTGTACAATGATGGATAAGGCATCTACTGGCTCGCCATTTATTAATATATCAACTTTAACTAAAGGTGCGGGTTCAAAACGGTCTAGTTCATAATCAAATGAGGCATAGCCACGGCTGACAGATTTTAAGCGATCAAAGAAATCTAGCACTACTTCACTTAAGGGTAAGTCGTAGGTGAGTGTCACTTGATTACCTAGATACTGCATTTCCTTTTGTACGCCACGCTTTTCTATACACAGCGAAATAACGTTGCCGACATATTCTTGCGGCATCATGATTGTGCCACGAATGATGGGCTCACGAATTTCTTCAATATGATTAATAGCAGGTAAATCAGCGGGGTTGTGAATATTTATCACCTCACCTTTTGTGGTGACAACTTCATAAATTACTGAGGGTGCAGTGGTGATTAAATCAAGGTCGTATTCACGCTCTAAGCGCTCTTGAATAATCTCCATATGCAATAAGCCAAGGAACCCACAACGAAAACCGAAGCCCAGCGCTTGAGATGTTTCTGGCTCATATTTCAGTGATGCATCATTGAGGCTGAGTTTATCTAACGCATCACGTAAGTTCTCATAATCCTCAGCACTGACGGGAAATAGCCCAGAGAATACCCGTGGCTGAATTTCTTTAAACCCCGCTAAAGGTTCGGTTGCAGGGTTTTGTGGCGTAGTAAAGGTATCACCCACTTTTGCCGCTTCAATGTCTTTTATTCCTGCAATGACAAACCCTACTTCACCTGCGACCAAAGCCTCAGTATCTTTACGTTTTGGCGTAAACACACCAACATGATCGACTTGGTATTCTTGTTTTGTCGACATCGGCATAATTTTCATTTTTTTAGTAATTCGCCCGTCAACCACTCTTACTAAGGAAACCACACCTAGGTAATTATCAAACCATGAATCAATGATTAATGCTTTTAGTGGCTTGTCTAAGTCACCCTCTGGTGGAGGAATACGCTCCACCAGTTGTTCGAGTAAATCTTCAATCCCAAGACCTGTTTTACCACTAACATGGACTGCATCAGTGGCATCGATACCAATAATCTCTTCAATCTCCTGTGAAACTCTATCAGGGTCGGCTGCGGGTAAATCGATTTTATTAAGAACCGGCACAACTTCTAAATCAAGATCAATCGCCGTGTAGCAGTTGGCGACAGATTGAGCTTCAACGCCTTGTGAGGCATCGACAACCAATAACGCCCCTTCACAAGCAGATAAAGACCGAGAAACTTCGTATGAGAAGTCTACATGACCAGGCGTATCGATAAAGTTGAGATGATAGGTTTGACCATTTTTTGAATGAAAGTCAAGCGACACACTTTGTGCCTTGATGGTGATACCACGCTCACGTTCAATATCCATAGAGTCAAGTACTTGCGAGTCCATCTCGCGCTCAGTCAAACCTTCACAGGTTTGAATAAAGCGATCTGAGATAGTCGACTTGCCGTGATCGATATGAGCAATAATAGAAAAATTTCGAATATTTTGGTTGGCTTGAGACATTGGCTACCGCATTTATGTTTTCAGAGAGTCTCGATTAATTCAAATCAATTAGCGAGTGCTGCCCTTAAAGCGTCTTCATCAAAGAAATGATAGAAAATGACTTCATCGTTAACCATGACTACAGGTACATCTGCATTATACTTATCACGTAGCGTAGCGTCTTCATCAATATCTATCCGTTTAATCTTGTACCCCAGATCTGTTTGTAACTGAGATAAAGAAACCACCACATCATCACACAAATGGCAGCCTTGGCGATGATACACGATTACCTCTGGCGTGAGTATCTGCATGATTGACTATCGCTAAAATTAATCTTCTTTGTTAATGGTTTGTCTTTCAGCTTTTAGAGCAAGATAACGGGCAGAACCACCTCTTAACACTAGAAATGCATAAGTTTTATTTTCCTGCATGCCCTGCACTAAACGCTGAAAGTGCTTAATATCGGTTATCTTCTCACCTTTTAGCATTAGCAATACATCACCGGACTCAATTCCTGCATGCTTCGCTGATTCACCTTTAACACGTTTAACAACAACACCATGATCAATCTCTAATGATTTTTTGGCAACATCGTCTAACTCAGCTAATTCCATACCTAAAATAAGCGCTGCTTTTATATCTTTTTTAGGCTTTTCCTTTGGCTCTGCTTTGCTTAACACCATATCTTCCGAAGGTAATTCGCTTAACTTTAAGGTTAGCACTTCTGTTTTATCACCGCGCCTTACTTTAACCTCAATGTCTTTATCAATAGGCGTTGCACCCACTAGAATCGGTAACGTAGAGGCATCCCGAACAGGATTCCCGTTAAATTCTAAAACGATATCACCCTGCTGCAATACACCCAGTGCAGGACCTTCTTTTATAATATCAACCACTAATGCACCCTTCGGCTTATCCAAGCCAAACGATAATGCCAGCTCGCGCGTTACTTCTTGAATGTACACACCCAGCCAACCACGTGATACTTTACCTTTGGTTTTTAAATCAGCCACCACACGCTTAGCAATATCAATCGGTATTGCAAATGAAACACCCATAAAGCCACCAGTGCGGCTGTATATTTGTGAGTTAATGCCTACCACTTCCCCTTTCATATTAAACAATGGACCGCCTGAGTTACCAGGATTGATGGCAACATCAGTTTGAATAAATGGCACATAGTTCTCAGTGGGTAGACTACGTCCCTTAGCGCTTACGATTCCTGCAGTAACGCTATGATCAAACCCAAATGGTGAACCAATAGCAACAACCCACTCACCCACTTTTAAATCTTTCGAGCTACCGGTATCCAACACCGGCAGGTTTTCTGCTTCAACTTTTAGTAGAGCGATGTCACTACGTTTATCTTTGCCCACTAACTTAGCAGACAATTCACGGCGATCACTTAAACGCACGATAATTTCATCGGCATCACGAATAACATGATAATTAGTAACAACATAACCATCTTTAGAAATAATAAAACCTGAACCTAACGAGCTAGTATCTTTTTCACCAAAACCACCACCATTACCATTACCATCAAAAAAACGCTTCATCAGCTCATCAAGCATTTCATTTTTCTCATCGTTACCTTCACGATTACCACCCCCAAGAAAATCATGCGGTGATTTATTCACTGCTTTTTTACTGGTTTTGGTACTGATATTAACAACGGCAGTACGGTGTTGTTCTACAAGAGTTGTGAAGTCCGGCAAACCATCCGCATAAGAAGCGCTACTTAATACGCTAACATTTAATATCGACATGAGAAATAAAGCGATGATTTTTTTACTTTGAAGCATACTTACCTTCCTTAAGTTGAAGCGGTTCCCAATAATAACACTAGCCATCTTTAAACGTAGGGTCACTTTATTTGGTTTCAATGTTTATTATTTTTCGAAGTAAAGTCGGTTCGAATTGATTAGAGACTTTTTGTTGCTTGAAATACTTTTTGATAATAAACAGTGTGAGGAAAAAACCTGACAAGCCCACAACAGTACTCACTATTTCACCACCAAAAAGCTTTGCAATACTAGCTGCTACCAATAACGAAACCAGGGGCAATAAATACATAAGCAAGGTACCCAACAGTAATTTTTCAGATGCTATTGTTAGAATAGCACTATCACCAACTCTCAGATTTAAAGTATTGCGTACTTTTAACCCTGATTCTGGCGATTGTTTTTTATCTGAACTAAAAAAATTGAGACTTCCGCATGAAGACTTGGAGGCGCAGCTACCACAAGCTGAGGCATTTGCTGTTTCCACATAAGCATAGTTATCCTCTAGTAAAGTAACTTTAACGGTTTCTTCTGCATCAGCAATATACATTTATTCTTACGACCTAGCTTCTGAAGCTATTTTTTCTTGAGGCTTTTTACGATATTTTTTAAGGTTGATTCTGGCACTTCACCAACTACCGTAACAAGGTGACCATCCTTTTTCTGAGAGAAAACATTTAGGGCTCCCGAATTTATTTTTACAGCAGAATGATTAACCCCATCTTTTAATGGCGAAACAAACACCGATAATGAACTCAACCCATCTGACACTATATAGTGTTTTGTACCCATCTCACCTGGTGGTAAATTATTATTTCCTTCTGGTGCAGTTTTAATTTGATAACCAGCTGGAAGTGACTCCATCACCCAGCCATCATCAAGATCAATATTATTAGCTGCTTGCAAAAACTGGCCTTGCGGCAAAGATGGCGACTCAACACTCACCATAACAGCACCAACATGGGTACCTTTAGCGTCTGTCAGAGAAGTTGGAGCGACTTTTGCAGACAATACTGCCTTGGTAAGGCTTACTGAGGTGTTATCTTCATCACTCAAACGTACTTGTTGTTCTGAGGTTTCGGCCTCTGCAGCACCTATTTCTAGCGTGGTAAACATTAACTGTTCAACTGGTTTATGTGACTTACCCACCAACATATAATCAAGTAGCATGCCAGTCACATCATCAATACAAAACTTTTGTAGGTAACGATTCCGGTCTTTGGGTCGTGCGGTAATAATACGACAGGGAATATTCGCAATTCGATTGGTACGCCCCATATCAAACGAATACACACGATTCATCTCAGGTACAATTTGCGGAATTGAGGACAATGAAAAGCCTGTTAGCTCACGGGAAACCTCCCCTCCCGACTCATTTAAACGCACTACGCGTTCTGACTCCACACCGTTAACGACCTTATGTTCAATTTGCAAGGTAGATAAAGAATCACCACGCAAATAGGCTAAAGAACCTTTATAGTCAAGCTCCCTTAAGGCTCGATTCATGCGGTTAATTAGTTCAATCGCAGCCTCGTCAGCGAGTACTACTGGAGAAAAAGCCAACAACGGAATAATTAATATTCCAGCTAAAGACAGTCCTTTTGTCAATTTTATAATTTTCATATTACTCTAAGTTTTAATGCAGGTGTTAAGTAACTCACTCAAAAATCTGAGTATGAAATAACACGCACAGAGGGTACGAAGGTAGTATTTGATGCAAATTGCATATGACTATCAACGTATTGTTTTAACATCACGCGCGTACGAGAATCTGCTGGCTGATACCCATCAGTTGCTACTTCTTTCTTTTTTCCAACTTGTGCAATAACAGCCTTACTCTCTGTGGAGATCATGTCAGCAGCAGATACAACGGTTGCAGATTTCATTGCTGCCAAACTTAATTGCGACTTTACAGCATTTGTCTCTTTTAACTTAAGTTGAGTCGCTGCTAAAATTTCTGTTTGAGCACTATTCGTTTTTTGCTGGCTTTCTTGGAGGTTTTGTACACCAATAACAGCAATTGCGGCAAAAGATGCGGCTAATGCAAAGCCCCCGACTGGACGTAACCACGAGCTACTATTAGCAGCAGACTGTTTAGAATCTTCAATGTGAACCTGATTATAGCCAGAATCTTTATCAATTTGTTCGTGAATTCCGGCTAAGAAACTATTTCCTATAGGCATTGGCGTATCTGCAGAATTTGCACTTCGCATCGACTCGCCAATTAGGCTATACGATGACAGTGACTGACGCAGTTCAACTGAATTATTTTTTGTTAACTCATCTAAAACTCGTGTTTGTTCGAATGCCCCTGCCTCATCATCCAAAACGGCTGACAAGTGCTCATTCAACGAGATTGATGTATTGTTTGTGTTACTCATTTTAAAATCTTCTTGATTGCTTGGAAGCACTAAAACCTCCAAAATATTATAATTAATTGTTACATTTTCTCTGACAGCATATAAACAGTTAGTTCATTTTAAAGCGATTTAAAAACAAGGCTTTAGCTACTATAAGTCTAGTTTAGCGCGTTTTAACTTACACCGCGCTTAACGATATTTTTTATGTCGACCCGACTAAAGGCGCTAACTCCTTTTCTATCGCATCTCTAGCTCTAAATATTCTTGATCGCACAGTACCAATCGGACACTCCATCACATCCGAAATTTCTTCGTAGCTCAAACCTTCAAGCTCACGTAACGTAATCGCAATACGCAAATCATCAGGCAATGCTTCAATAGCCGATGCGATAGTTGAATGAATTTCCTGCGTCATCATTTCATTCTCGGGCGTACTCATATCGCGTAGCTTACCACCACCCTCATATTGCTCTGCTTCTTGCGCATCAATATCATCATCAGGCATACGTCGGCTTCTTGAAACTAAATGGTTTTTCGCCGTATTAATCGAAATTCGATAAAGCCACGTATAAAAAGCACTATCACCACGAAAATTCTTTAAACCACGATAAGCTTTGATGAATGATTCTTGAGAAATATCCATCGCAATATGTGGATCATGCACATACCGCATAACAAGGTTAACCACTTTTTGTTGATACTTAAGCACCAACACATCAAAAGCGGATTTATCCCCTGCTTGTACGCGTTTGACCAGTTCTAAGTCAGTATGGTTCTCGCCCATTAGGGCTTATCTCCTCGACGGTATAACTTTTAGGATAAACGCAGAAAAACCTTCAATTTACTGCACCCCAATTAAAAAAATCATACCCTGCTATTTATTGTTATCGGGTATGATAGTCTAAACAAACATTTTAACCAACCAACAAACTCGCTTTATTATGCATGATGTATTAATTATTGGCAGTGGCGCTGCTGGACTCACCCTAGCCCTCAGCCTACCAAAAACTATGAGTATTGCTGTACTTAGCAAAGAAAAGCTCTATGAAGGCAGCACCTATTATGCACAAGGCGGAATTTCTGCCGTACTTGATGAGTCAGACTCGTTTGAATCCCATATTGCCGACACACTCGATTCTGGTGCTGGGCTGTGCGATGAAGAAGTGGTTCGTTTTGTGGTTGAAAAAGGCCCTGAGGCTATCGATTGGCTAATCAAAGCAGGCGTACCTTTTACTCGCGAAAACACTAACAACGAGCATAAAGACTCTAGCAGTAACAACAACGGAAGTAACAATTTGCATCTTACGCGTGAAGGCGGGCATAGCAATCGGCGTGTCGCACATGCCGCTGATGCTAGCGGTAGAGCCATTGAAACAACGCTAATTTCCGCAGTAAAAGCACGTAACAACATTGAGTTATTTGAACATCACATAGCCATAGATTTAATAACCTCACGCAAGCTTCAACAGCAACGCGATAATCGCTGTATCGGTGCTTATGTTTTAGATAGACACAGCGAGAAAGTCAGCACCTTTGAAGCAAAATTCACCGTTATTGCTACAGGCGGCGCAAGCAAGGTATACCTTTACACTAGCAACCCCGATGGCGCCAGTGGTGATGGCATTGCAATGGGTTGGCGCGCAGGCTGCCGTGTTGCTAATATGGAATTTATGCAGTTTCACCCTACCTGCCTTTATCATCCTCATGCAAAATCAAATTTAATTACTGAGGCAGTGCGAGGTGAAGGTGGGCGACTCATGCTGCCCGACGGCACTTATTTTATGGAGCAATTTGATCCGCGTGGCGATTTAGCCCCACGCGATATTGTTGCTCGCTCGATTGACCATGAAATGAAGCGTTTGGGTATTGACTCTGTCTTCTTAGATATTAGCCACAAGTCAGAAGCCTTTATTTTAGAGCACTTCCCCAATGTTTACGCCATGTGTCGTAAGTTCGGCTATGACATGAGCAAAGAACCTGTCCCTGTTGTACCAGCTGCGCACTACACTTGCGGCGGCTTAATGGTTAACGAGCATGGCCATACCGATGTAGACGGTCTTTATGCGATTGGCGAAACTACCTTTACTGGCTTGCACGGAGCCAACCGTATGGCGAGCAATTCATTATTAGAATGCGTAGTCTACGGACAAGCTTCTGCACTCGATATTATAGAACAGCACAAAAATACGCCGACTAGCAATATTAACATTCCTGCATGGGATGAAAGCCGGGTAACCGACTCGGATGAACGCGTAGTAATTAACCATAACTGGAATGAACTCAGAAGCTTTATGTGGGATTACGTCGGTATTGTACGTACTGACAAACGCCTGCAACGTGCGCGCAATCGTATTGAAATGCTACTCAATGAAATTGATGAATACTATTCTAACTTCCGCGTTAGTAGTGACTTGATCGAGCTTAGAAACTTAGCCGAAGTTGCCCGCATGATTATTCGCTCTGCTCAGTCACGCAAAGAAAGCCGGGGCCTTCAATACAATCTAGACTACCCAAAGGCTGACCCTTCACTGGAAAAGGTTAATACGGTGCTAGACCCATTACGCCGGAGCAATGCGACGCTTAATGATTGATGACCGTTTTTAGTTTCAAAGACTCTCCAGCAACTAGAAGCTTTTAAGGAAAAAAGAAGTCCACGAAAGACACAAAAGGCACGAAAAAATCATTATTTCGTGCTTTTTCGTGCCTTACGTGGACTTCTTTTAGTGCTTATTAGGCTCTAGTTTTTAGAAATGACTGCTAATTCAAACCACTCAACAGCACATCTTCAGAAAACCCTTGATTCTCTAAAATTCGACGTAACCGCTTGAGCGCTTCCATCTGAATTTGGCGTACCCGCTCTCGGGTTAAGCCTAACTCTTCACCGACCTGTGCGAGTGTTGAGTTATCATGCCCGTGCAAACCAAAGCGCCTAACGATCACCTCTTGTTGCTTTGATTCGAGCTGACTTAACCAGTCCTCAACTGAGCTATGTACTGCCTCATCATTAATTGCATCATCAGGCTCTTGCTCGTTTTTCTCGGAGATAAAATCAACCAGTGGACTGTTGCCCTCTTTCCCAATATTGATATCGAGTGAGCTTACTCGCTCACCATAGCTCATGAGTTTTTGTAGCTTATCAGCCGGCTTCCCCAATGCCTCTGCAACCTCAGCAATACTCGGCTCTTCACCTGTTTGCTGGGTGAGTTCACGTGATTTACGATAAAATTGATTAATTTCTTTATTGATATGAATCGGCAAACGAATGGTGCGGGATTGATTCATCAATGCACGCTCAATATTTTGCCGTATCCACCACGTTGCATACGTTGAAAACCGAAAACCGCGCTCTGGATCAAACTTCTCAACCGCATGAATTAGACCCAAGTTTCCTTCTTCTATCAAGTCAGGCAGTGGCAATCCTCGGTTCATATAACGACGTGATATTTTCACTACCAAACGTAGATTGCAGGTGATCATTTTAGTCCGACCAAGCTCATCCCCCTGCCTTGCTAAACGCCCATACTTCACTTCTTCTTCTGGGGTTAATAAGGGAGAGAATTCAATCTCCTTTAAATAAAGTTGCACGGCATCTAGCTCTTTTCGGGAAACACGCGTTGTACTTTTTTTATTTTGATCTAGCTCAAGTCTCTCTGAGGGTTTGGGCGCCTTATCCTCTTCGTTAGCGATAGTTGTAACATACGAGGATTCTTTAGTACCTGCATGAGGCACTCCATTTAAGTTTGTATTTATCATAGACAACTCTCCAATAGCATCTATTTAACAGGTCGCACTAGGGGAGCACTCCTGCTTAGCGGTAATGATTCACATACGACAAACAGAATCATTGTTATTACTCGACAGTAGCATAAAAAACAAAGCCAAACTACCTCTCTAGGGGTATTTATTGTTTTATTCAATAACTACTATTGAGTATTCTCTATCAGTGAAATCTCTATGAATTAACTTTCTCATTGAATCATACTGAAAATAAACAATCTCCTTTTTCATTTCTAAATACAATCCGTATATTTACCTAAATTCATTCTTATTTAACATCAAATCGACCAGTTATCAGCTAAATTCATCATCTACAATTAATATTAGAGACCTTTGCACGAGTCGGCGGCGAAAAAAACGACTAAAGCTCTAATAATCAAGTTATCCGCTTAAACAACAAGCGGTAAGCTCGCTAAAATCAGTGAAATTTCAACCATTTCTACTCGTCATCCGACTCGTACAAAGGTCTCTATTAATTATATTGGCCTCAATGATAAAGATAATCCCCATTTCTGCTAATTTAGCACTATCTTTTTTATTTACTGCTTCTAGTTACCTCAACTTGATACTTACTCCCAACTAAAGGAATCTCTGAACAACCTAGTTGGATTCTGCGAGTTTACAAGGCATCAAGTCCTAGGCGTATTTTTTGAGAATGGTCGCTCCCTTCGCAAAAAATAACAACAACGGAATTGATGCCTTGTAAGCTCGCCCTACGGGGCTTAGCCAAGTTTCCAATTTCTTTGTTATTTGTTTTTACCATAGAATAACTATGCAAAAAACAAATGCCTCGAACTTGAAAGCTTGGCGCTGCCAAAATCCAGCTAGGTTATTCAGAGATTCCTAAAGAATCATCAAATTTTTGTGTAGCATAATTCAAACGTATTATTTCTCGAATACC
The DNA here is from genome assembly GCA_026989145.1 of Thiotrichaceae bacterium. Taxonomy (GTDB): domain Bacteria; phylum Pseudomonadota; class Gammaproteobacteria; order Thiotrichales; family Thiotrichaceae; genus Cocleimonas. Next base: position 1,200 of record JALSJU010000091.1, on the reverse strand, counting down.
CCTGACATATTAAATCAACTATCATATAGTTAGTTATCTACTTTCACTTATCCAAAAAAATATGAATAATGCATTACAACAAATGGCTCAAGATAATAAAACACCCGCTGAAATGCTACGTTATATGGTTTTAGATTCAAAAATAGAACAACAAATTGACCTGATGAAAAACTTTGCCGAAGCCTTTGATGTAACGCTCGGCGAAGTCACCGCCATTGCTGCTTGGTGGCACGATGAAACAGCCGAACTTAATGACAATGACATTAATGCTTATATGTCACCCCTAGTTCAAGACTGGCTAAAAGCGAATACTAACTCTCAATCATCTTAAAATAGTTGACCAAGTTCTCTTTCAGCTCAAACATTTCTTTGTTTATCTGCTCCTTCTCCGGACCATCATAAGTTAGGCCCTCTAAAAGGATACGAGACAAGTTTTTATTGACTCGTTTAATCGGGCTTTTCAACAAAGTATATTCCTTAGGTAGTGGCACCAAGGTTTCGTTTTCTTCAATCGCTGCTTCAATACCACCCTCTTTTACGGCTTTAATGATCTTCTTAGATTCATTCACCGTTTTATCGGCGATCATCGGCAATATTTTTTCTTGAATTTCTTTATCCAGTGCAATAATCGCATTGGTCTGACTCGCATTTAGCTCACCCAAACCACGCGCCTTTTTTACAGAATCTGATGCGAGCTCATCACGTTTAATCGCGCTCTTTATGACTGCTTTTGAAAGCCCAGTTTTCTCTGCGGTAATCGCCGCAAACGAATCATTATCCTGCTTCTCTTTAGCCTGTTGTTTGAGCTTTTCTTCGGTACTCAAATCACTCGTTGAAAGATCAACTTTCACCGCGCTTGGGTTAATCTCTTCGTAAATCTCACGCCCACGGTTTAAGCACTTTTCCAACTCTAACTTATTCAATGGCGTTCGTACCAAATTCTCATCAATAGAAATTAACTCCTGTTCCAGTAAATCTCTATCCACAATATGTACATCAACATCCGACCACCCCAATTCGGTAATCGCCTGAAAACGCCGCGCACCCGCCAATAATTCGTTATTTTTATTCAGTGTTAGAGGATTAATTAAACCCACTTTCTCGATACTCTTTTTAAGCGTATCGACATTGGTGTCATTTCTTAGGTATTCACTGTTTCTTTTTATATCTGATAATTTAATCGTTACGAGTTTCACAGCA
>JALSJU010000090.1 GCA_026989145.1 Thiotrichaceae bacterium | reverse complement strand
AGCGACGATGCGGCTTACGCAACCACATTAAGCGCATTTTATCACTGAATGGAAAGGTGGTGCGTAGTGCATCAGCGATACCAATAATATGATCAATTCGGGTAAGTAATTCATCGGTTTTAGGAAAAGCCTTTTCGCCCAAACGAAAGCTATTTAAATGCCTATTTTTTGCTGCTTTATCTAAACCCAAAATAACTAAGGCTTGTTCGCTGGATAATTTCCAGCCGTCAAGGTATTGCATCACGCCTTTGGTTAATGCAAGCATGTCTTGTTTGCTGTAATCGTCGTAAGTTTTTAATGCCATTGTTTGTTTCCTTATTTCATTTCTTAGTGAGTGAATCTAAAGAAACCACATTAGATTTAATTTCTTGATCGGTGTATTGAGGGCGATCATTTAATTCAAACCCTGCTTCCTTCGCAATTTCTTGCTCACGTGCTGCAATCATCCCAAAGCACATTTTTATATCTTCTATGGTGGCATCAGTGAGTGGTGACTTTAGGGCTGAGCTTGACGGGGTAACATCTTTAACAACGCTTGATAAGGTTTTACGCATGGCAACTAATATGCGTTTTTCTACCGTAAAATGTTTGGATTGATCTGACATAAACAAAACCAGCAAATAATATAAAGTTGTAATTCTACTTGAGTTTTGAGTATGAATGTATATCCCTTAAGGTTTTCCTGTTTAGCCCTAAAAACTTATAGGGATAATTGCATGATAGTATTCAACTATTTATGATGTGACGACTTAAAACCTGAGAATCACTATGCGCCCTGCTTTACTTAATACCGTTTTAGACAAAGAATTTATTGGTGCTCAAAATGGCAGTCATACGCCAGTTATGCTTTGGGGGCCGCCTGGGGTTGGAAAATCTGACCTCATTAATCAGGTAGGAACGCGTCACGATGTGCACGTAATTGACATTCGGCTTTCACAAATGGAACCCAGTGATTTACGCGGCATTCCGTTTCGTGATGCGGAAAACGGCCATAAAGTTGAATGGGCGATTCCCTCAATGTTGCCAAACGCTGAAACTCATGGTCCGAAAGGGATTTTATTTTTAGATGAAATTACCTCTGCCGTACCGAGTGTTTCTGCAGCCGCCTACCAACTTATCCTCGACCGCCGTTTGGGTGATTATCGTGTGCCCGACGGTTGGGCTATCTTTGCTGCAGGTAACCGTCAAGGAGATCGGGGGGTCACTTATACCATGCCTTCCCCGCTAGCTAATCGTTTTTCACATTATGATGTGGATGTAAACTTAGATGACTGGGTAAGTTGGGCATATAACAACGACATAAGTGAAAAAATTATCGCTTTTCTTCGTTTTCGTCCCGATCTTTTGTTTGACTTTGACCCTGCGCATAACCCGGTGGCTTTCCCGTCTCCACGTTCTTGGCAGTTTGCGCATCAAGCTCTGATAAAATTTAGTCATACTCCGCAGGTACTACTGGGGGGGATCCAAGCTTGTGTTGGCCCTGCTGCAGGAATTGAATTGAAAGCATTTATAGATAGTATGGATCAAATGCCTGACTTAGATGCCATTTTACTTGGAGAAGATGTAAAAGCCCCCAAAGAAATTGATTTGCAATATGCGGTCGCCAGTGCCCTTGTCGGACGCGCGATTCGTGCCAAAAATGATGGCGCTAAAACGGGTGGTTCGGTTGATGATGCTAAAATCATATACGGCCATATTTTAAACTATGCGAAAAACTTTAGACAAAAAGAAATGGGGGTGATGTTAATTTCTGATATGTTGCGAGCGATTGGTGATGATCTGTTTAGTGTGCCAGAGTTTGCACACTGGGCAGGAAGTATTGGTGACATTATGCTTTATGATTAATTCCTTTGCATTAATAATACTCATTAAGACAGCAACATGAATCAACCTGATCCAGTCATTGAAAATAAACTCACTGCGGCACGTACTAAGCTCATATTAGATAAACCTTTTTTGGGTGCATTAGTCTTGCGCCTGCCATTACAGGAAGCAGACCCTGCATGGTGCCCTACTACCGGAACGGATGCGCGCAAGTTTTATTACAACCCTGAGTTTATTGATGCGCTTAAACCCGCAGAAACTCAGTTTATATTGGCACATGAAGCTTTGCATTGTGCGCTATCACACTTTGCGCGACGTGAACATCGGGTAAAGCATCGTTGGGACTTGGCCTGTGACTACGCTATAAATCCAATTCTTATTGAGGAAGGCTTAACCCCTCCTCCGGGTATTTTGGTGTTAAAGCAATACGACGGCATGAGTGCTGAAGAGATTTATCCCTTAATTGCTGATAACGATATGAGCGAAACACTCGATCAGCATTTGTACGATAAAGAAGATCAATTTGCAGAAGGGGGACAAGATAGTAGTGACAACCCGCTCGATAATGAAGACCAAGGTAATAAGCCGCCTGAGCCAGAAGAAAAGTCATCAAAAGATAATTCTGGCGGTGGCTCATCAGGTGAACAAGAGAAAGACCCGCTAGGTTCAGGCCAACAAGAATTTGATGAAAACGCGGGTGGCAGTGAAGCCCCTCCCCCCCCGTTAGATCAAGCCGAGGCGGAAGAGCTAAGTATTCAATGGCAACAACGTATGGCGGGGGCGGCGCAACAAGCGCAACAGGCAGGTAAGCTCAGTGGCGTAATGAAGCGCTTAGTTGATAAATTATTGCAACCAAATCTGCCGTGGCGAATGCTATTAGCCCGCTATATGACAGCGGTGGCACGTGATGATTACAGCTATACACGGCCTTCCACACGACGTGGAGACCCTGCAATATTCCCTACTTTAAAAAGTGCAGAAATTAACGTGCTGGTTGCACTTGATGTGAGTGGTTCTGTCAGTGATAAAGAGCTGCGAGAATGTTTATCAGAAATTAATGCCATTAAAGGTCAGATGCGTGCACGTATTACGCTAGTTCCCTGTGATTCCGAAATTATTGAAGGCTTCCCGCAGGTGTTCGAGCCTTGGGAGGAAGTGACACTGCCCGATACCTTGCTTGGTGGTGGTACTACGGATTTTCGCCCTGTGTTTAATTGGATCTCTCAACAAGATACTCCACCTAATACGATGGTTTATTTTACCGATGGTATGGGCCAATTTCCTCAGCAAGCTAACTTTCCCGTAATTTGGTTAATTAAGGGTAAAGCTCAGGTGCCTTGGGGGCAGCGTGTGCAGTTGAATTCATGAGTACGAACAAAATATACCTTTGATCTTAACATTAACCACACCTTTATAAGCAAAAGTTGATATAGTGACTTACGCGCCCCATAATTAAACGTACTTCAATATATTTAGAGTAGGATAACAACATGCCTTATTACGTTTTTAAAATTACCCAACCCACACCAATTGTTAAAAATCTTGAATTTCAAAAAGAATTTGAGGAGTTTAAAGAAGCAAAGCAGTTTTCACGTGACTTACGTGCAGAGCTTCCGCTTAACGGCGGAATTACCGTTAAAATGATGCATGCGGTTAACCAGTTACAAGCTGAAGAAGTTTTACTCGAGAAACGACCTGAAACAGTCACTATGGAATGGGAAAAGTAAACTAAGTTAACCCACATGGATGAACAAGAATACAAATCTGTTTATAAAGAGCTAAACCCTAACCGTTGCATTTTTGAAAAAGCAGTTACCAATCAGCGTTGTGATTGCGAGATGAAACGCCGCTTTGTTATTGCTAATAGAGAATGTATTGCTTGTGAATCTGAAGCTGCTTTAAGAAACTGTACTAGTACGCTAGATTCAATCCGAAATAATGCTCGCTTCACACTTAAAGTGGTAACGGTTAATGGGCCGATGCCACATAATAAAGAGCTGCAAGTACAAGCTGGTGGCATGTTGGCATTGCAAAATTTCGTTAGTGAGTCCGCTGGCATAGCTGAATCAAATGATAAGGTTGTTCATAATGTTTACCAGGTGATTAATTTAGCACTTAAAAAGTTCGGCTCTTTGGATCAACTTCCTTATAACGAGATTGTTAAAAGTATCGTAAAATATGAATCACGTCCAAAGCGTCGCAAGAAAAAGAAATAGCACACCAATAAATAGTTAGAGAAAATAGATGAAACATTTCCCCATATTTTTAGACTTAAACGACCGTCCTTGTATTGTTATTGGCGGTGGCTCGGTGGCTAGCAGAAAAATCACGAACCTACTAACGGCGCACGCTAAAGTAATCGTTATCTCGCCCTCTGTTACCTCAGATATTCAACAATTAGCCAAAAATAACGACATTACGCTTATTCAAAGAGATTTTGAAAAAGCAGATATTGCGCTCGCCTTTTTAATTATCGCTGCTACTGATAATAAAACTATTAATGCAGAAATTGCAGCACTCGCACATGCTGCCAATACACCTGTCAATGTGGCGGATGATCCGTCCTTGTGCAGCTTTATTTTCCCTTCAATTTTAGATCGATCCCCTGTTACGATTGCCGTATCAACCGGTGGGGCATCACCGGTATTAGCGCGGCAATTACGCATGAAGCTGGAAACCATGATACCTTCTGCTTGTGGTCGCTTAGCTGGTATTACTGAAGAATATCGCGAAAAAGTAAAACGACATTTTCCAAAACAAGAACAGCGTAAAGCCTTTTGGGAAAATGCTCTGAAAGGTACATTCGCCGAATTAGTATATGCCGGTCAAGACTCCGTAGCCAGAAGTCTGCTGGATGACTTACTTGCTAAAGGCTTTAATGAAAACCCTGTTGGCGAAGTGTATTTAGTCGGTGCAGGCCCCGGTGACCCTGATTTATTGACTTTTAAAGCGATCCGACTCATGCAACAAGCGGATGTAATGGTTTATGACCGTCTGGTTTCAAAACCTATCTTAGATATGGCCAACAAAAACGCAGAACGCTTGTATGTCGGCAAAGAAAAAGATAATCACGCTGTCCCGCAAGATAAAATTAATGATCTGTTGGTTGAACTTGCCAAGCAAGGGAAACGGGTACTTCGCCTTAAAGGCGGTGACCCTTTTATTTTTGGCCGAGGTGGTGAAGAGATCGAAACATTGGCTGAAAACAAAGTGCCGTTTCAAGTCGTGCCTGCCATTACCGCTGCTTCTGGTTGCTCCTCTTATGCGGGAATCCCATTGACGCACCGTGATTATGCGCAATCGGTCACCTTTGCCACGGGTCATTTGAAAGATGGCAGTATTAACTTAAATTGGCAACAACTTACGCAAAAAAATCATACCATTGTATTTTATATGGGTCTCACCGGCATGAGTGTGATTAGTGAACAGTTACAGGCACATGGCATGTCAGGCGATATGCCTGCCGCATTAGTCGAGCAAGGTACAACCCGCAATCAACGCGTACATATCGGTACTGTGGCAACGTTACCGCAACTTGTAATAGATTCGAATGTGCGTGCACCGACACTTACCATTATTGGTGAAGTCGTCAAACTGCATGACAAACTTCACTGGTACGAGCCAGAGCGACATGTTCAAGAAACAGAATTTAGCAGAAATAAATAAGGCAGTTGGTATACGATGAAAGAAGTCAAAATTAATATCGAAGAAGCGTTTAAACAAAACATGAGTGATGGCGATAGTTGTTCTGCCGCTGAACCTTTTGCCTTGCGTACCATCGATGACAGCATGGAACCAGAATTTGATGCGGGCTGTATACTGATTATTGATCCTGGGCATGTTGCACGTGATGGATCTTATGTGTTCGCTGTGGATAATAAATCAGAGTATATTTTTCGTCAGTTGCGAATCAAGGATAAACGTTATTATTTGGCACCACTTAATGATTTATACGACACCATTGAAATAAAGTGGGAACAAATTGAAGGTGTAATTACACAACGTGCAGGTAAAAGAAGAACTTACCACAAGCACTATGACTAAAGATACAAGATTTTCCTTAGCAACCTAACTGTTCTGGCAACAGCTATATCAAGATTACAAGGCATCACCTCATTGTTGTGTTTTTTTGCAAAAGGAGCGGTCATCTCGAAAAATACGCCTGATAATTAATGCCTTAGAAGCTCGCAGATTTCAATCAAGTTATTTTTAACCCTAAATAATACAAACGAATATGTAACATCAATCATTTTCGCGACCCAATGATAAATAAAAATTATAACGGGTTGTTTAGTAAATTTTCAACTTAAAGTGTGGAATTTCATCCATTATTTCTTACCATCGAGTCGTAAAAACACCTCAATATAAGTTTACATTTTATCTTATTTAAAAATAGGTATACTTGCGTCTTTTAAGGAAAACTGGTTAATCTGATTAGATTTTAGCGTAGTGAAATCTGTCGCTATTTTTCAGGAAGTGAGCCGTAATAGTTATTTTATTGCGCCAATCTTCGTGGGAAGTATCGTCAGATTGGCAAGCTAAAAATAATTGGACTTGATCAGGTTTTCCTTAAGCAAACCACATTATCACACTATAAAAGGGCTGACGATAACCATGTTTAGCATTATTTCACAAAGAAAAGAATGTATAAAAAATGACTTACTATCGGGTTTAACCGTTGCCCTAGCCCTCGTTCCTGAGGCTGTAGCTTTTGCCCTACTCGCTCACCTTCACCCATTAACAGGTTTATACGCTGCGTTTACTATCGGTTTAATTGCATCTATTGTTGGCGGTAGGCCGGGCATGATATCAGGTGCGACAGGCGCTATAGCCGTTGTTATTGGTACTTTGGTACTCCAACATGGGCAAGAGTATTTATTTGCTGCCGTTATTATGATGGGCATTATTCAAATTACCTTTGGTGTGCTCAAATTGGGTAAATTTATTCGCCTTGTGCCCCACCCCGTATTTTTAGGCTTTGTAAACGGCTTAGCGCTAGTCATTTTAATCGCACAGTTTGAGCACTTCAAAATCCCCAATTCTGATGGTACGCATACTTGGATTACCGGCAATGCCTTGTATATTATGATGGGACTCATCTTACTGACTATGGCGATTATCCATTACCTGCCACGCTTTACTAAAGCGATTCCCTCAACCCTTGCGGCTATAGTAGTAGGCACTTTAATTGTGCTTGGCTTAGGCTTGGATACTCGAACAGTCTCAGATATGGCCTCTATCAAAGGTTTATTTCCTCCCTTTCACTTACCTGAAATAGAGCTCAGCTGGGAAGCGTTTAAAATTGTATTCCCGTATGCGGTTGTGATGGCAGCGGTTGGGTTGATTGAGAGCTTACTAACACTTAACTTAGTTGACGAGCTTACCGAAACGACGGGACACCCAAACCGTGAGTGTATCGGTCAAGGTGTTGCGAATACTGTAACAGGCATGTTCAGTGGCATGGGTGGGTGTGCAATGGTGGGACAAAGTATCATTAATATAAAGTCTGGGGGGCGCGGTCGCGTATCGGGTATTTCTGCCGCACTTTTTTTGTTAATTTTTATCTTATACGCATCACCGTTAATTGAAGTAATCCCGATAGCTGTTTTAGTGGGTGTTATGTTTATGGTTGTAATTGGTACCTTTGAATGGGGCAGCCTCCGCATGCTCGGAAAAATCCCGTTAGCAGATTGGTTTATTATAGTTGCTGTCACCGCGATCACAGTTATTTCTGATAATTTAGCGTTGGCAGTAATCGTTGGCGTCATATTATCCGCACTGGTTTTTGCTTGGGAGCATGCGAGCCATATAAGCGCGAGCACTCGCACAGACCGTATGGGCAATAAAGTCTATGAGATTAACGGCCCCTTATTCTTCGCTTCGACCCAAAATTTTCAAGAGTTATTCACCCCTAAAGATGATACCGATGATGTCGTGGTAGATTTTAAAAACTCACGCGTTGCTGATCATTCGGCCATTGAGGCGATTGATAAGTTAGCAATTCGCTATGATAGAGCGGGTAAACGTCTACATTTAAAACATGTGAGCGAGGAATGTCGCTTGTTGCTAAAAAAGGCTGGACCATTAGTTGAAGTTAATATGGTTGAAGACCCTACATACCATGTTGCTGATGACAAACTCGGTTAAATATTCACCGCCAAAGTTTGACTGTCCTAGTTGGGCGAAGTGGCTTGCTCAAGAAGCTGATGGGACTTGGTGGTGTTATGAGGTCGAACCCCTACAATACCATAAAGGCTGGTATGAAAATGAGGTTGGACTTTATTTACGACTGGGTAAGAAAAGCCCTCAACTGACTGGCGAAACAGTTTGACTCGGCTGGCTTAGCCCTTTTTAAAATAAGGATCTGGAAAGCCTTTTATAAGAGAAGTCCATGAAAGACACTAGGAAACACGAACGTAGGGCTTTCATCTCCATGTAACCTTAACTTTTAAGATCCTTCCCGACGTATATAAATACCCAATAAATTCACAGCAACAAAAAAACATGCGTTTGCATAACTTTTTTGTTGCTTTTCACATGCTATTAACCTGTGTTACGCATACCTGCTGCTATCGCATTAATGGTTAACAATAACTCATCTAACCACGGCGATTCTTCTTTAGGGTTTTGTGCTAAAAATTCACGATGCCTACCTAAAACTGTAATTTGTATATGATTAAGTGGGTCTAGGTACGGTTCGCGTCTTTGAAGCGAATACTGCAACAAAGGTGTTTCACCCATCAATGTATCAACTTCTGCAATACTTAAAACTTCTTTAACGGTACGGTAATATTCATCCGCAATCTTGTCATAGATTGTCATCGAACGCTCTTTATCTGCCCAAAGCCCTGCATACTCTTTAGCCGTATCCATTTGTGCTTTAAATAATGCCATTTGAACATTACTTAACAATGATCGAAAGAACGGCCAGCTCTGATACATCTCACGCAGAAGCTCATCACCACTTTCAATACGGATTTGCTCTAATGCAGAACCAATACCAAACCATGCAGGTAAGGTATGTCTCGCTTGAGCCCAACCAAAGACCCAAGGAATCGCACGAATAGACGCTTTTGAGCGATCAACTTTACGATGCGAAGGTCGTGAACCGATATTAAGTTGGCCAATTTCTGTAACCGGTGTATTTTCATAAAAGTAGTCTTGAAAGCCTTCTGTGTGGTCAGTAAGGCTTCGATAACTTTTCTCTCCGTAGCTCGCTATTGAACGCATCGCCTTGTGGTAATCATCGCTGTATTGTCCTTGCTTTTTAACCACTGATTGACTAGCTTTTAACAAGCCTGTTATGCCGACACCTAACTCGTATACAGCGGTTTCGATATTACTGTATTTATTGGATAACACTTCGCCTTGTTCGGTAAATTTAATTTGCCCATGTACGGTATCAGGTGGCTGTGAAATAATAGCCTCATGCGTAGGCCCCCCTCCACGCCCAACCGTACCACCACGACCGTGGAACATACGACATTTAACATCATATTTATCAGTTAGCGTAATAACTTCTCTTTGTGCGTTATAAAGGTTCCATTGAGATGCTAGAATTCCACCATCTTTACACGAATCAGAATAACCCAACATGACTTCTTGTAAATTACCTGAAGCTTTAAGCAAATCCATGTAATCTTGATTTTCAAATAAATGAGTCAGTACACCGCTAATATGCTGTAAATCTTCAATGGTTTCAAATAAGGGAGATATTTTAATATTGCAGAAAATAGCGCCATTACTATCTTTACCAACTAAACCAGCAAGTCTGGCTAAAAACATAACTTCCATTACATGACTAGCGGTATGCGTCATGGAGATTACATAAGTACCAAAGATAGTATCTCCTGTTTCTTTACGCATCGTTACCATCGTATCAAACAGTTCAAGTGTTTCAATAGATTGTTCGGATAAGGACTCAGGATTGGCTTTAGGGAGGCTTTCACGACGAATCAATTCAGATAGCAAAGAAATTCGTTTCTCTTCGCTTAAATTGTTATAACCCACATCAGGGATAAATTGTTGCAACACTTCATTAACTGCATTGGTATGTACCGTTGATTCTTGCCTTACATCCAATTCATACAATGAAAATCCACAGGTCTCAGCGAGTCGAATTAAATCTTTAAGCTCACGCCTTGAAATATCTTCGTCATTATGGCTAATTAATGAGTCACGAATTGAATATAAATCATTTAAGAAATCATCGATATTGTTGTAAGCTACGGGAGAGTCTGCAACATGTTTGCCACTGATACGTCCTTGCACCAACTTTAAATTAGTTTTAAGTCGGTAAGCCATAAACTGTAATTTACGACGATAAGGCTCTGTAACAAATAGTTGGGGTTGTTTTTTAAAGGCGAAGTGTTTTAGCTCAGCCTCATCCTCGGCAAGCGAATCTAAAAAAGATGCACTAGGTTCTACAAACTCAAGGTCATGCGTTAAAATACTTCGTAAGTTAATAATCCGACGCTTATACTCTACAAGCGCTTCTTGCATATGTAAGCGAATAGCATTTCGAGTCACAGCGGGTGTTACATATGGGTTGCCGTCTCGATCACCACCAATCCAAGAGCCAAACTTTAATACAGTCGGAATAGTAATTTGATTGCGCCCATAAACTTTACGCGTAGCACGTTCAAAGTAACGATAAATCATTGGAATTGCTTCAAACAAACTCGCATGAAAGTAAAACAGACCATAACGTACTTCATCTTCCACACTGGGTTTATTATGCCTAACCTCACTAGTACGCCATAATAATTGAATTTGTGCCTTTAGCCTTCTCAGTACTGCTTCGTGCTCTTCACTCGTAGTATCGGCATTATTCAGCTCATCAATCACCAAAAATATACGACGCTGCAAGGTCATCATCGAACGTCGACGAGCTTCTGTCGGATGTGCGGTAAACACCGGCGTGTAACACAGCTCGTTAATAACTTTTTGCGCCTCATCAGCTGTCATACCAGCGTCAGAAAGTTCTTGAACCGTTCTTAAAAATGACCCTTTCCACAATTTGCTATCACCTGAGCGGTACATTTTACGACGTTCACGATGTAAAAAGTCTTCTTCAACAATATTTGATAAGACATAGAATACATTAAAAGCACGAGTAACCTGTTTAAGTTTATGACTTGATAGCCCCTCAATATAGGCCATGAGTTCTTGTCGTATCGCATCATCATCTTGATGGCGCAGACCAATATAGCCTTTACGCAGATGCTCAACCGCATTAAGCACATCTATACCTTCTTGTTCTTTAAGCACCTCTCCTAATAAATGACCAACAATGCGTACCTGGTCTTGTAGGGTATTAATATTTTTAGGCGACGGACTCGAAGATATTTTTGATTGTTTAGGCATAGATGCTAACTTTATTTGATGTGGGAGGCTGGGATAATAGTTACTTGTGACAATATTGCAAGCTTTGAACTGTGGGAATTTAAGCCACATACGCACCTTCACTCAAAATTTACTTTAAAGTGAATTTGATGCTAAAGCCTTGAATCAACAAGAAGAATGTGCGAGTGCTTGTAACTTTTCGAGATCCATAATACTAACGACACGACGATCCATTTTTATAAGACCAGATTCAGTCATACGAGAAATTATTCTACTCAGTGTTTCAACAGCCATCCCAAGATAGTTTGATAAATCTTGACGGGGCATTGGGATGACAAACTCATTACTGGAAAAACCTCTCGATTTATAATGGTCTGACATTTTTAATAAAAAAGTGGCTAAACGCTCATCCGTCTGCTGCTGACCCAATGATAAAAGTAGACTTTGATTATGGGCAATTTCTTTACCTACTTGATGCCTTAATTCTCGACGTAAACCTGGCAATTTCTCACAAAGGCTATCAAAAGTCTCAATAGGAATTTTGCACAATAAAGTATCTTCTAATGCGGTTGCATTACAAGTATGAATTCCTTGGTTAAATGCATCAAAACCAAGCATATCGCCAGGCAAATGAAATTCTAAAATTTGTTCTTGACCATCACGGTTACTTATTGATGTTTTAAGCGCACCAGATTTAACGGCATAAATACCTTCGATTTCATCATTGGCTTTAAAAACCGTCTCTTTTTTATTAATTTTAGTGGTTTTATCAATGGATGTTTCTAATAAGGACATTTCACTAGAGGATAACCCTGAAGGCAAGCAGACATGTACTAAACTGCACGATTCACACTTGACTGTGTTATTGATGAAATTAGAAGGCTTGTTTTGCATAAACATGAGTATGAGCTTTTTACGATTTATGGCAAGCCTTTTTAGGGCTTAAGTCTAATTTATTAAGCTCACAGCAAGCTACATAGGTGTACTATAGGCCACGCTAACAACAATAAGAATCGCCAAAGCGATCAGCATTCAACGGGCCTTGTGCCCGTTTTTTTTGTTTAAAAATATTGTAAGCTTTAATATTTCTAGGTAAGGTCTCTCACTTATGGATAAAAATACAGAAAAACCTAAATCAAAAGGGATTTACTTATTACCCAATTTAGTCACTACCGCAGCTCTTTTCAGTGGCTTTTATGGGATTTTAGCGGGTATTAATGGGCAGTTTGAGAAAGCGGCAATTGCAGTGTTTATCGCCATGATTCTTGATGGTTTAGATGGTCGCGTGGCACGCTGGACTAACACCCAATCCCCCTTTGGCGAGCAATACGACAGCCTTTCAGATTTAGTTTCATTTGGCTTAGCACCGGCTTTAATCATGTACCAATGGGCATTGATTTCGATGCGTGACGTTAGCCCATCATGGGGTAAAATTGGCTGGATGGCTGCCTTTATTTATGTGGCCTGTGCGGCATTACGATTAGCTCGTTTTAATGCGCAGATTGATGAAGTTGATAAACGATTCTTTATTGGTTTACCTAGCCCAGCATCAGCAGGAATAGTCGTTGGAATGATTTGGATGTTACACGATTTGGACGTCTCTGGAACAGCAATTCAAATACCAGCGCTCATTATGATAATTGGTGCAGGTTTATTAATGGTCAGCCCCATTAAATATAATAGTTTTAAAGATTTTGATTTGAAAAGTAAAGTCCCTCAAATAGCAATACTGGGGATTGTTTTAGCCTTTGCTTTAATTCAAGTTGACCCTCCTAAAGTGTTATTCGCAGTGTTTTTTGTATATGCATTATCTGGGCCCTTTTACTGGATACGTGATAGAACAAACAAAAAATAGATTTCACTCCCTCTAAAAAACTGATTGAACTATTTATTAAAATCAGTTATTTTTAAGAAATGCAGTACAAATACACAAATAGAGCCAAGACTTTTAACAAAAAATCTGTGGCAAGTATAACAACATTGAATACTCAATGTTCGAGTCTGTCTGTACAAATATCTTTAACTATTCTTTTAGTAGTATCTCTGCTTATCTTACTACTGCCTTTGGGCAGATAAATTTGCCTTTGCGAGGCTAAACGCTACTTCATTTCTAAAATATTTTAAGATGACTTTCTCTACAAGTATTCAAACCTATATAATACTTGCTAAGAAAGTTGCTAAAGCTGAGTAATTACCCATGAATAACCCTATTTCCAATGATCGTTTGATCATCTTTGATACAACCTTGCGCGATGGTGAACAAAGCCCCGGCGCTTCCATGACTATGGATGAAAAAGTTCGTATTGCTAAACATTTAGAACAAATGCGCGTCGATGTCATTGAGGCAGGCTTTCCTATCGCTAGCCCCGGAGATTTTGAATCTGTAAAAGCTGTTGCAACAGCTATAAAAGACAGTACTGTATGTGGGCTTGCGCGCGCCTTAGACAAAGATATTGAACGTGCAGGTGAGGCACTAAAATCCGCTAATTCTGCACGCATTCATACATTTATAGCAACGTCACCCATTCACATGCAAGAAAAGTTGCGGATGCATCCTGACGATGTACTAGCTCAAGCTATTAGCGCAGTAAAAAAAGCCCGTCAATATACCGACAATGTTGAATTTTCACCCGAAGATGCAGGACGTTCTGAACTCGACTTTTTATGTAAAGTCGTCGAAGCGACTATCGAGGCTGGTGCAACTACAATCAATATTCCGGATACCGTAGGTTATAATATTCCTCACCAATTTGGAGAACTTATAAAACAACTTATTGCGCGTGTTCCCAACTCAGATAAGGCTGTTTTCTCCGTACATTGTCACAATGACTTAGGTTTAGCCGTTGGTAATTCCTTAGCATCAGTATTAAACGGTGCGCGACAAGTAGAATGTACCATTAACGGCTTAGGAGAAAGAGCAGGCAATGCAGCACTAGAAGAAATTGTAATGGCGGTTCGTACCCGCCAAGATGTATTTGAGTGTGATACCAATATCAATACCAGTATGATTGTACCAACTTCAAGATTAGTATCATCAGTAACCGGTTTTCCTGTTCAGCCTAATAAAGCAATAGTCGGCAAGAATGCTTTTGCACATGAATCAGGTATCCATCAGGATGGGGTACTTAAGTCACGTGAAACCTATGAAATTATGCGTGCGCAAGATGTGGGATGGTCAGATAATAAAATTGTATTAGGCAAGCATTCTGGACGTAGCGCATTAAAATCTCGTCTTGCTGAGATTGGTATTGATTTAGAATCAGAAGAGGCACTTAATGCCGCATTTTCACGTTTTAAAGATGTAGCTGATCGCAAACATGAGATTTTTGACGAAGATTTAATCGCCATAGCCAACGAGTCACAAGTGGCTTTAGAACAAACTCTTTATCACTTAGTTTCATCATGGGTATGCTCTGAAACAGGTGAAACACCCCATGCCAAAGTAACCTTAAGCGTTGATGGTAAAGAAGTTTCTGGCGAGGCTGACGGTGGTGGTTCAGTCGATGCGGTTTTCTCTGCCATTAAGAGTATCGTAAAAGATCACGGCACTTTAGAACTTTATTCAGTCAATGCTATAACCAGTGGCACCGATGCTCAAGGCGAAGTTAGTGTGAAACTTGAAAAAGCTGGCCGCCAAGTCTATGGCAGTGGTTCAGACCCCGATATCGTGATCGCATCCGCAAATGCCTACCTAGATGCACTTAATAAACTGGCGTTAGCTAACGATCGTGAGCACCCACAACATGATGGGATTTAACACATAGGCAATGACAAGTCCGGCTCAATTAAAATATCTTGATGCCATTGGGGTACCTGTCTGGGTATCCCGTGATCGTATATTGCAACTCAGTGAATTAAAGTCGCCCCCTCAAAAAAACACATCATCCACAGACTCTGATTGTATCAGCTCTGTTGATGATATTCTGCATAATCTAGATAACCCAACTACAGCAGACCTGGCTGTTACGCCTAAAACACATAATCAGTTAACTAGGAATGAACAACAAGTACCGAGCAATACATTAGAAAATTCTGATAGAGCAAAAACTAATACACGTGGATCTTTAAACACTCAAATCAATGAAATTGGCCATACAGATCAACATACCCTCTATGCTTGCGGGAATCTAAACGCTGACTGGTTGATCATCGGCGAATCACCAGAAGTTAACGAAGAACGAAAAAACCAGCCTTTTTCTACTGAATCAGGTGTTCTTTTAAATAATATGCTTAAATCTATTGGCCTACAAAATCCTCGAAAGGATGCCTACCTTATCAATGTTCTCAAGCAAGCCTCATCTTCGAGTGACTTAACCCAAAGTAAGCTTAAATTAAGTACGCTTCTGCATGAAAAAATAGCTGAAATTAAACCCAAAATAATTCTAATTGTAGGTCAAATTGCAGCGCAAAATCTATTACAAAGCTCTGAGCCTTTGGCTAGACTTCGCTCAAAACAGCACACTTTACCCGATACAAATATTCCTCTTATCGTAACGTATTACCCATCCTACCTATTAAGTAAGCCGATTGACAAACAAAAAGCTTGGGCTGATTTGAAGCTAGCGTTATCTTGCTATTCCAAACCTACTCCGTCTATCTAGCTATGAGTCAAAGGCGACAATTAAAATACCTAAGGAAAATGACTACGGAAGATTTGCCATACATAATGCGTGGCGAATTAGCGTCTTACCCGCACCCATGGTCTCAAAAAAACTTTGAAGATTGCTTACAAAATATTAACTACAGCTGCTGGGTGTTTGAGAAATCCGACATCCGTTCAGGTCATTTAATACTCTCAGCCGCTGTCGGCGAAGCACATATTCTCAATCTCTGCGTTTACCCAAAAGAGCAAGGCAAAGGCTGGGGACGAAAATTACTTGAAGAGGCAGAATGGATAGCGAAACAATATCAGGCAGAAACGTGCTTCTTAGAAGTTCGACCTTCAAATATAGCAGGAATACAACTATATCAATCCTCAGGTTACAATGAGGTTGGGCTACGTAAAAACTATTACCCTACTAAAAAAGGACGAGAAGATGCCGTTGTAATGGCTAAAACGTTATTTTAAATTTTTTCGTATTAAAAAAAACTTGCGCAACTGAATGGTGAGTCAATATGAATATAATTTCTGCCTTAGAAATAACCCAATTTCACATTTAGAAACATTAAGATAACACAAGTCCTTGGTTCCATAGAATATTAAAAAATACCAGCCAACCTACGGCAAACTAAGGTTTTTTGAATATCCAGTGGAGCCAAACACCTTGCATTAAAATTCGCTAGTGTAGATTTAGGAATAGAATTTCAACTGACACTTTATTCCTATCAAATTGAGCAAAGACCTCGAAACATAATTCGAGAGATTAAGTTTTACTTCCTGACTCGTCTTCGATTGAATCTGGGCTACTCTTGGTCACAGTATTTGTACTGGCCTTATCAGTTTTACTTGTTGTACTACTTTTAAGCGCCTTGGCTACCGGCTTTTTCTTTGTTACGGCCTTATCGCTAGCGTTAGTTTCTTTTTTAACTGATGCTTTACGACGCGTTGTGCTCGTTGCTGCTTTCTTTGTTGTAGTTGTTTTAGTAGACTTTTCTTCGGTATTAGCCGTTTTCTTAGATGCCGCTTTACGTGTTGGAGTTTTTTTAGTTGTTGATGCTGTGGTTTCCTTCTTAGTTTTTGTCGTTCTTGTCTTAGATGTTGTTTCTGTCTCAGCCTTTTTTCTACGGGTTGTCGTTGAAGCTTTAACTGGTTTCTTTTTTTCTACAGATTTTTTTTCTGTTGATTCTTCTTTTGCGAGTTTTTTCTTAGTCGCTGTAGAAACTTTTTTAGTTGCAGGCTTTTTACTAGCTGAAGGCTCTTTACTAGCTGAAGGCTCTTTATTTACTAGCGGCTCGGCCTTAACAGTCGCCTCTTTTTTATGTGTGGATTTTTTACTTACGTCAGACTCTGCTTTGACAGTTTTACTAGTTGGTTTATTTCTCGTGGAGTCTGACACCTTTTTGACTGACGTTGGAGCAGCAACAGGCTCAACCGTAAAAGAGACGATTTCGGACTTTTTCTCACCACTTTTAGGTATCATTTTATCTGACTTTGTCCGATTTGGCGTTGGTGTTGCAGGAATTTTCACCTCGAACGGGGTATGATCTTGTACAGTCTGTTTAACAGGTGTGCTTTTAGTTTCGCTTTTTTGATGTTTTTGTTGTGGTAACTTTTTCTTCTGTACAGCAGCATCATCTACAGTGTTTTTTGCTCCATATGAGTTATTATGCGGCTTTCTATTGCCATTAGCCTGTTGACGATTCTGCTGTGCTTTCTGGTTACCGTTTTCCGGCTGATTTTGTTGTTGCTTGTTCTGGTTTTGCCGACCTTTATTGTTTTGGTTTCGTTGATTTTTGTTGCGTGTATTTTGATTGTGGCTTTGATTCTTATTCGAATTATTGTTAGCATTTTTATTATTACGTCGGCTAGAGTTTTGGTTTGAATTTTTACTTCTAGAATTTGTATTCGTTGAACTACGATTACTCCGACTTCTGCTGTTACTTTGCTTACTTCGGCTGTGTGGTCGAGCCCGGCTTTTCTGATCTTCTGGTGCTTGATCTTTTGTCGCTCCAAACAAAGCACCAAATATCCGACTAATAATACTTGGATTTTTTGCATCCTGTAGAACTTGCGGAGAAGGCGATGGGGTTGAAGGTGTAACATTACCCACTACCGCTTGTTGAACAACTTGATCGGTTGTTTCTTTGGTGCTTTCGGAAATCACCTCGGGTTTAGTAACACGCTTATAACTATTTTGGGGCGAATCAAGATCCCCTTCTTTATAGCGAATAATTTCATAATGCGGTGTATCCAAATCAATATTTGGTAATACCGTCATTTGTAAATTATGACGCGCCTGAATTTCTGCTAACGTTTTACGTTTTTCATTCAAAATGAAGGTTGCAACTTTCACAGGGGTTTGAGCAACGACCTCAATGGTTCCCTCCTTCATTGCTTCTTCTTCCATTAGGCGAAGAATTGACAGCGCCATTGACTCAACCCCGCGAATCGTACCTTGACCACTACAGCGTGGGCAGACGATTTGGCTAGACTCCCCTAATGATGGACGCAAGCGCTGACGTGACATTTCTAATAAGCCAAAACGTGATATACGACCAATCTGAACACGTGCACGGTCAACCTTTAAGGCATCACGTAATCTTCGCTCTACCGCACGCTGATTTTTATTTGGCTGCATATCAATAAAGTCAATAACAACCAAACCACCCAAATCACGTAATCGAAGTTGGCGAGCAACCTCATCGGCCGCCTCTAGATTGTTATTTAACGCTGTCTCTTCAATGCTACGACCTTTGGTTGCACGTGCAGAGTTAACATCAATAGCTGTCATTGCTTCAGTATGGTCAATAACGATAGAACCACCCGATGGTAAGGTCACTTCGCGGTGGAAAGCAGATTCAATTTGATGCTCAACTTGATAACGACTAAACAAAGGAACCGTATCCGTGTAATGCTTTAACTTTTTAAGATTATGCGGCATAACCGCATTGATAAAATCATGTGCTTGTTGATAAACACGATCATTATCAATAATAATCTCACCAATATCTTGGCGAAAGTAATCTCGCAGAGTACGAATAATAACATTGCTTTCTTGGTAAAGTAACGTACCAGGCTTGCTCTTATCACCAGCTTCGCTAATAGCAGCCCACAAAGTTTTAAGATAGTCCATATCCCACGTTAATTCTTCCAGCTCTCGACCTACACCTGCAGTTCGTACAATAGCGCCCATGCCGGTATCCAACTCTAGCTGATCAAGAATTTCTTTAATTTTATGGCGATCTTCTCCTTCGATTCTACGTGACACACCACCAGCGCGAGGATTGTTTGGCATTAAAACCAAATAGCGACCTGCAAGACTTATTTGTGTGGTCAGTGCGGCGCCTTTATTGCCACGTTCTTCTTTATCCACTTGAACAAGTACTTCCTGACCTTCTTTAATCACATCTGAAATTGAAGGGCGTCCATTGTCCGATTTTTTCTTATTTGATTTCTGGTAATATTCTTTAGCTATTTCTTTAAAGGGTAAAAAACCATGGCGCTCAGCACCATAATCGACAAATGCTGCTTCTAAGCTTTGCTCAACTCGAGTGATTTTTCCTTTATAAATATTGGCTTTCTTTTGTGCACGGAAGGGGTGTTCGATATCGAGGTCATATAGATTTTGACCATCGACCATTGCAACGCGGATTTCTTCTGGTTGAGTTGCATTTATTAGAATTCTTTTCATTGGTTAACGTTTCCTGTTAGTTACAGCTCACGTTACCAAATCTGACTATACAAAATTTTCGCACAGGGTTTCTAATCATTACGATCACTCTGATTTAAATAGAGGTGATGGCAGTTAAAAAACAGAATTACTAAAAAAAATCTATTATTTGATTTAGGAGCAATAACTTTAAAAAAATCCTAACATGTCTTCGCAAGCGCGACTGCTAACTATTTAAAGTAGCAGTTAATATATAAAAGCATGCCCGTTTTTTTATTTTAGTTCTATGTCTGTATTTAGTATTGATTAATTAGTTTGTCTTTCTAATTAGTACAATTAAATTAGTTCTGAGGTTTATTGTATACGGTTGTCAATCGTAGCTTCTTCAGATTTGGTAAGGAGCGATCCTTATTTAGTTTACATCGCTGTTTGTCATTTCGACCAGATCAGTAAACCGTTCAATATAATAATGTTTCAAGTTTTCTAAAAAAGGTAAACAACTTGAAGATGTAAATTAGGTGTTTTCAAGATAAAAACCTTTAAAACAGAGGTTTATAGTAACAAATATAACGTTTACTTTCAAGCATTACCAGCACAAAAAATTAACGCATCACGCTGAAATTAAAGTAAACTTTACGGATGCATAAAAATCCTTCCTCCTTAGAATCCACATCGCAAAAGCAACTCGCAAAATTTGTTATTGTGACCGATGCCCATGCCGGGCAACGAATTGATAATTTTTTAATGCGCGAGCTTAAAGATGTACCACGTCCATATATTTACCGTATTTTACGCAAAGGTGAGGTACGAGTTAATAAAAAACGCATCAAGCAAACCTATAAACTAAAATTAGATGATTCTGTCAGAATTCCTCCTGTATTTCTGCCAAATAAATCTGACCCACAAAAACCACCCAAGTCATTATTAACAATACTTAACTCGTCGATTATTCTAGAGGATGAAAATCTCATCTTCATCAATAAACCTTCTGGTATGGCTGTTCATGGTGGATCGGGCATTCGTTTTGGATTAATTGAAACCTTTCGGCAGTTACGCCCTGAGTTAAAATTTATTGAATTAGTGCATCGCCTCGATAAGGAAACCAGCGGCATTATTATGCTTGCTAAAAATCGTCAAGCATTATTAGCTTTACACGACATACTCAAAATTAAAACTAACAATCACCCATTACAAAAAAACTATCAAACACTGGTAAAAGGTCACTGGAAAGGTGGAAGTCGTGAAGTCCAAAATACATTGCAACGCCGTCAGGGCAAACAACAAAAAGTGCGTGTCTTAGATCAACAACAAAAGAACAATGGAGAACAAGGCAAGCAAGCAATAAGTATTTTCACGCCTATTGCTTTTTTTAACGATACAACTCTCTTAAAGGTAGAACTACTCACAGGCCGCATGCATCAAATTCGTACACAACTTGCAGACCTTGGACACCCCATTTTAGGTGATTCACAGTACGGTGATTTCGCTTTAAATAGAGACCTTAAAAAAACGCTGGGGGTAAAACGCTTATTCCTGCATGCTTGTCATTTGAAATTTCGCCTTTCCATCGAAGGAAAGCAAGACTCACACTATAACTGCGAAATCCCTTTAGCAGATGACTTGCTTAAAGTAATAAACAAACTAGAAACACAGCTAAAAACACAGAGAATATGACTAAAAAATATACATTGCTTATTTTTGATTGGGACGGGACTCTAATGGACTCACAGGCCCAAATTGTTAACTGTATGCAATCTGCAATTCATGAGTTAGATCTAGAGGATCGAACGGATCAACAAATCAGTGATATTATCGGGCTTGGTTTAGAGGAAGCTATCTTACAATTATTCCCATCACTCAATCATAAAATGGTGAAGCTTACCGCGCAGACTTATAGAGACTTCTATCTTTATAAAGACAAAACACCAAGCCCTTTATTTGATGGTGTTGCAGCTGTGATTTCTTCACTACGTGAAAGCGGCTATGATCTTGCAATTGCAACAGGAAAGTCCCGACGAGGCTTAGAAAAAGGCTTGCTAGAAACAAATATGAGCGAATACTTTCCAATAACACGCTGCGCCGATGAGACTCGCTCAAAACCCCACCCACAAATGCTTGAAGAGATCTTAGTAGACTATGATACGCATGCTTCAAATGCACTTATGATTGGTGATAGCGAATACGATTTACAACTGGCCAACAACGCAAAGATAGATGGACTAGCGGTAAGCTATGGGGTACACGGTTTAATTCGCTTATTAAAACAAGAACCCGCTGGGTTTATCGACAAAATTGAACAACTACCCAACTGGTTAATAAGTCACGGGTAGTGTATTTCTTAGCAAGGAAATATTAATAGAGACCTTTGCACGAGTCAGATGACGAGTAAAAATGGTTGAAACCTCACTGCTTTTCATAGAAAAAATCGCTAATAACTCGGTATTAGCTTCATTTTCCGCCTCAATCAGTAAAATTCCACCCCATTTTAGCGAGCTTACCGCTTGCTATTTAAGCGGATAACTCGATCATTAGAGCTTCTTTAGCCGTTTCTTTCGCCACCGACTCGTGTAAAGGCCTCTAATATTCCTCAAGCGTACGGACCAACCTTTGAATAACCTAGTTGGATTCTGCGAGTTTACAAGGCATCAAGTCCTAGACGTATTTTTTGAGAATGAGTCTTTAATAAAAGCGCACTAGCGGAGGAACAGTTGCACGATTGCCTAACATAGTCTCTATAATTAATTTTACTTTTGCTTTAGTCGCACCAGCAAATTGCACACCAATCCCCTCAGTTCCTCTCTCACAAGATTCAGGCGCAATCCAAACAACTGAACCCGGAATAGCTAATTTTTTATTGGTAGATTGAAGGTGCATTGATATAACAACCTCATCACCAAACTTATATATAGCTGATTGTTTGGTGGGAACAAATATACCACCACCTCGAATAAAAGGCATAAAGCTAGAATGCAATGCCGCATCATCTTTTAGCAGTAATGGTAAAAATTCTGGTTTCTGTGTATTTTCAGTCGGTGTAATCATTGAATTCATAGTTAAAACATCTTGCTAATTATTATTATTTTATAAACATCCGTTAACTTTTTCTTAACGACACGGATGACTTGCTTTAAACCATAAGACTAACATGTTTTCTACAAACATTAATGGATTAACAGACGTATGGAGGTATTTCTTCTGCTCTAATATATTTTGATATAACTCCCAACTAGGCTCAGCATCAATATGTGCCTTAATTTCACTCAAATCCTGCTCTAACGGAGATACCTCTTTAAACTCTTTATTGTCATTTTGATTCATTAACTGTTGCTTAGTGAAGGATTGTAACCAACTAATTTGCCAGTTTATTAAATCCGCATGTTGTGTCTTTTCCCATACTTTTGCTACCTCAGTGATTGATTTATTTTCTTTAACCACTTGCAATATAGCATTTGCAAAATCAGCAGCTTTGTCAATATCAATATCATCAATTTTAAGAGCAATTAAAGGACGTCCAAAACTTAAATCCAAGCGCTCTTTTACATTACTTAAATCTGGAGCATTTATCTGAAGCCAGTCTGTTGCTTGTCGGTAAGAAGGCTTGGGCAATGACAATAACTGGCAACGGCTCTTAATCGTTGGGATAATTTGATTTAAGCTTGTCGCTAATAAAATGATAATTGTGTTATCAGCAGGCTCTTCCAGAGACTTCAATAAACTATTGGCCGCATTTACATTCATTGCCTCTACTGGATGCAACAAAATAACTCGATAAAAATCAAAACTTCGACTAAGGGTTATAAACTTAGACAGAGCACGAATTTGATCAACACTAATTTGTTTTTTATCTTCGGCAATCTGAATTTCCATAAAATCAGGGTTTGAACCTGCTGTATAGGTTTTACAACCGTTACACTGCTCACAAGGCTTGTTATTACTAGGCTTATGGCACAGTAAAGATTGCACTAGTTTTTCAGCGAACTGCTTCTTTCCAATTCCTTCTTCACCAGTCACTAATAGCGCGTGTGGAAGATGCTTACGCGTACGCGCCGAAGAAAACTTATCCCATGTTTTTTTATGCCACGGATAATCAGTTAACGTCTCAATCAAGAAAATCACCTTATCTTTAAGAGCTTTACCAGGAAGTCATCTATTTGCTGTTGTACATTGTTCAAATCGTGTTGTGCGTTAATTAAATAATAGCGTTCTGAGTCAGCTTCAGCCATTGATAAGTATTGCGTTCTAACACGGTTAAAAAAATCAATGTGCTGTTGCTCAAATCGATCTGTCTCTCCCCTACTTTTTGCACGAGCTAGACCGATATCGGCATCTAGATCAAACAGAAACGTTATATCTGGGCGTAATGTACCCTGTACCATATTTTCTAATAGAGCTATTTTTTTTGAATCAAGACCCCTACCCGCGCCTTGATAGGCGTAGCTTGCATCGGTAAAACGATCGCATAACACCCACTTACCTGCTTTCAAAGCAGGTAAAATTACTCTTTGCAAGTGCTCTGCACGCGCCGCAAACATTAAGAGCAGTTCTGCATCTGGATGCATTTCAGGAAGTTCTTTTGAGATTAAAAGTGATCTAATCCCCTCACCGAGCGCTGTACCACCAGGCTCTCGCGTTAACACGAATGACTGTCCTGCCTGCTTTATTTGTTCGGCGATATAATCAATATTAGTCGTTTTTCCCGCACCTTCAACGCCTTCAAACGTTATAAACAGCCCGTTGTACTTCGAATCAGTGAGAATGTTATCAATAACAGCGATTATTTATCTCCTTGGTAACGACTTGCTTTGCCCTTTAATAAATATTTGATGACTGCTTTTTTATGTTCCACATAGGTTTTAGAAAAATATGACTTGCCATCACTTCCTTTAGCAACAAAAAATAAAATATCACCCTCAGCCGGTTTAAACACCGATTTTATAGAAGCTGCACTCGGAATCGAAATGGGCGTAGGTGTAAGACCTTTTCGTGTATAAGTATTATAAGGCGTATCCTTTCTTAAATCCTTTTTTCGTATATTGCCTTTATAATCCTCACCCATTCCATAGATTACTGTTGGGTCTGTTTGCAATAACATATCTTTTGCTAAACGGTTTATAAAAACACGGGCCACTTTGCCACGATCATCAGGATGCCCCGTCTCTTTTTCTACTATCGAGGCTAGTATTAAAGCATCATAAGGTGTGTTGATACCTTTAAATACTGTACGGTTTTTCCATTGCTCATCTAATAGCTTTAGCAATGCGTTATGGCTACGTTGTAATAACTGCAAATCTGTCGTGCCACGTGGATAACTGTAGGTATCAGGGTAGAATAAGCCTTCTGGCTGGTAATCAGAATACTTTGTCTCTAATTTAGACATGATATTTTTATAATCATCATCAGTCAGAGTGTGCTTTAACTTTTTGTCGGCCTTTATTAGCTTCACCCAATCTTCAAACCTCAAACCTTCAGGTAATCGAGTTTGATATTGAAGTGTTTTTCCCTTAGTGAAGAGATCCAATAAAGCTTCAGGTGTCATACCTTGCTTTAGCGAGTACTCTCCCGCTTTTATCTTTGTGTCTTGCTGTTTCACTTTTGCCAATAGTTTAAACAACAGAGCAGAGTTAATGATTTTTTGTTGCTCTAAGTGCTTTGAAATCTTCGCAATATGACTACCTTTAGTGATTTCAAAACTAGCTATATCTTTTTCTAAAGGCGTATTCTTAAATGCTGTAAATTGTTGAAAAACATAATAACCAGCCACACCAAAAGCCAAGATTAATATCGGAAGCAAAACTTTAAAAAAGAATTTCATACGATTAATTTCAGCGCAACAAGATGATTAAATTTTCTTGAAAATCAAAGTACCATTAGTGCCACCAAACCCAAATGAATTACTCATAGCAACGTCAATTTTTGCATCTCTAGCGGTGTTAGCGACATAATCAAGATCACAATCAGGGTCTTGATTATCAATATTAATGGTTGGCGGTAAAATTTGATCGCGAATAGCGAGCACACTAAAGACAGCTTCAATTCCACCTGCTGCACCTAGTAAGTGACCCGTCATTGATTTTGTGGAACTTACAGCAACCTGATAAGCGTAATCACCTAAGGCGCGTTTGATAGCGACCGTTTCAGCAATATCGCCAGCTGGAGTTGATGTACCATGCGCATTCACATAATCAATATCCTCTGGGTTTAGCCCTGCATCTGCTAAGGCATGATTAATACAACGTGCAGCACCTTCACCGTCGGTAGATGGTGATGTCATGTGATATGCATCACTGCTCATACCAAAACCGACTAACTCACAATATATTTCAGCGCCACGAGCTTTTGCGGCTTCATATTCTTCCAAAACCAGAATACCGGCACCATCACCCAGTACGAAACCATCACGATCTTTATCCCATGGGCGACTGGCTGACTCAGGATCATCATTGCGTGTTGAAAGAGCGCGCATTGCTGCAAAACCACCAATCCCTAGCGGAGTGGAACACATTTCAGCGCCTCCACCTAACATAATATCTGCATCACCATAGCTGATCATGCGTGCTGCATCACCGATACTGTGCGTTGCTGTTGCACAAGCAGATACCGGTGACATATTGTGGCCTTTTAAACCCAGCATGATTGAAACATTACCCGCTACCATATTGACAATCGCGCTAGGCACAAAGAAAGGAGAAATTTTTCGTGGGCCTTTTTCTAAATAAAGTTGGGTGTTTTTTTCAATAGTTCCGATACCACCGATACCCGAACCAATTATTGCCCCAAAGCGTGGTGAATTTTCATCAGTTACAATAATACCAGAATCTTTTAATGCATCCGTCGCGGCACCAACACCATAGTGAATAAAAGGATCCATTTTGCGTTGATCTTTCTTTGAGATGTATTTTTCAGCATCAAAGTCTTTTACATTGCCAGCAATTTGCACAGAAAACTCACTGGTATCAAAAAGCTCAGTAGGTACCTTAGCGATACCACTATTCCCCTCAGTAATATTCTTCCATGCTTTATCAATCGTTGACCCCACGGGAGAAACGATACCAAGACCTGTAACTACAACACGACGCTTAGACACTTATAGTTTTCCTTATAAATATAATTCTTAAAAAAGAGTGCGATGCTTTAAAAAAGCTCATATTGAGACCTTTACACAAGTCGGTGGCGAAACAAATACTGCTGAAACCCCACTGAATGAGGCAGAAAATGAAGCCAATAACAAGTTATTAGCAAGCTTCCCAACCGAAAATCAGTGGAACTTTAGTCATATTCACTCGTCATCCGAGTCGTGCAAGGTCTCATTTTAAACAAAAAAACCGCAGTACTATTATGATTGAGTATACTCAAAATAACAGCCTGCGGTTTTAAACAGCGTAGGTTGAATTTAACCTTTGTTGTTATTGATGTAATCCACAGCCAGTTGAACCGTTGTGATTTTTTCTGCTTCTTCATCAGGAATTTCAGTTCCAAACTCTTCTTCTAATGCCATCACTAACTCAACTGTATCAAGTGAGTCCGCGCCAAGGTCATCTATAAATGAAGAAGTACTACTAACTTCAGACTCTTCAACACCTAACTGCTCTACAACGACACTTTTAACGCGTGCTTCAATATCACTCATGATAATTTGTTCCTTTTTAAATAAAACGTAATAAAAGACCGATAAACGGTCAAAATAAAGATAAGGCTATTGTAGAGAAAATAAAGCCTCTATACAATAAAATAAGACTGTTATTTGTCCTCAGCCTTTATGACATGTACATACCACCATTTACATGCAATGTCTCTCCCGTTACATAAGCACCCATATCCGATGCGAGAAACAACACAGCGCTCGCAATATCTGCAGGCTGGCCTAATGCTTTAAGTGGAATATTTTGCAATAACTTACTACGTTGATCATCCGACAGCTCTTTCGTCATATCTGTATCAATAAAGCCGGGCGCTACGACATTAACGGTAATACCGCGCGAGCCAATTTCCTGCGCTAGTGATTTTGAGAACCCTACCACACCTGCTTTAGCTGCTGCATAGTTAGCTTGCCCAGCATTGCCAGTCGCACCAACTACGGACGAAACCGAAATGATTCGACCTTTACGTGCCTTCATCATTCCTTTTAAACATGCTTTACTCAGCCTAAATACAGAGGTTAAGTTGGTTGAAATAATATCATCCCACTCGTCTTCCTTCATGCGCAACATTAAGTTATCTCGGGTGATACCTGCGTTATTAATCAACGTAGTTATAGCGCCGTATTCTTTAGCCACCTTTGAAATCAAAGTGTCAATTGAGTCTTGTTCCGTAACATTGAGCACCATACCTTTGCCATTAATGCCTTTGCTGCTAAAAAAATCTGAAATAGCCTGCGCACCGTTTTCCGATGTTGCGGTTCCAATCACAGTTGCACCGGCTGCGCCTAATGATTCGGCGATTGCTTGTCCTATTCCTCTACTTGCACCCGTTACTAAGGCAACTTGCCCATCCAAATTAATCATAATAAAACCCCTTACATTTCTTAATAAATTGAGACCTTTGCACGAGTCGGATGACGAGTGAAAATGGTTGGAATTTCACTGCTTTTCGTTGAAAAACTCGCTAATAACCCGTTAATAGCTTCGTTTTCCGCCTCAATCAGTAAAATTTCACCCGATTTTTCTTTCGCCACCGACTCGTGCAAAGATCTCAAATTAGCTATTACACATTTCTAGAGCTTTTTCCATTGATGCATTATCACTAATATAAAAATTACCCAATTTACGATTGATGCGTCGATTTAACCCGAACAGAACTTTCCCAGGACCAAACTCTATAATAGTATCAACCCCATATTGTGTTTCCAGGGTATTAATCGTATCTACCCACAGTACGGGTTTATTGAGCTGCTGTGACAAGGCCTCGCGTTTACCTTTTTCGTCTTTAAATATTGTAGCCGCTACATTTTGCACAACAGGAACAGCAGATGAAAGAATTGCAACAGTATTAAGGATTTCAGCTAACTGTTCAGCAGCAGGCTTCATTAGACTACAATGAGAAGGCACACTCACCGGTAACTTAATTGCGCGTTTAGCACCCGCCTCTATCATTAGAGTCATTGCCTTATCCACAGCCTCCGCATTACCTGCAATCACCACCTGCCCTGGGGAATTAAAGTTTACGGCTTCAACTAAGGAGTTTTCCACACTGAGTTCTGTGCAGATTTTAACAATATCATCATCATCCAAACCTAAAATTGCAGCCATCCCACCTATTCCCTCAGGAACGGCCTGCTGCATAAATATCGCACGCTGATTGACTAATACTACCGCATCCCTAAAACCTAACACCCCACTTGCCACAAGCGCAGAGTACTCACCTAAACTATGCCCCGCCATAGCAACAGGCATACAGCCTCCTTTTGCCAGCCACGTTCTCCATACAGCAATACCAGCAGCTAACATAATCGGCTGTGTATTCACCGTTTGATTTAACTCACCTGCATCCTCAGCATTAACCATCGCCCAATAATCTTTACCAATTAAGTCAGATGCCTCCTCAAATGTTTCTCTGATTTCATTATTTTCACCTGCCAATTCAGCCAACATACCGAGTGACTGAGAACCTTGACCAGGGAATACCGCTGCCAACTGCATTTTTCCACCTTTTTTAATCAATATCGTCTATATCATATTAGTAATTCAGTAAATTTGTATAGTAAAATCAGCATTTTTATTAATAACACTTGTACTATTACAAGAGTAATGGATAATACGGCGCGAAGTTAAAGGAAAGTAGTAAACAGTATGGCTAAAGAAGAAAGTATAGAAATGGAAGGGACAGTTATTGAAACACTTCCCAACACCACATTTAAAGTAGAACTTGAAAATGGGCACGTTGTGAACGCACATATATCAGGGCGTATGCGTAAAAATTATATTCGCATTCTAACAGGGGATCAGGTAACCGTTCAATTAACACCTTATGACCTTACAAAAGGACGTATTACTTATAGAAGCAAGTAAAATCCATTAATACATTAAATTAAAAAGGCGATGCATTAAGCATCGCCTTTTTAATTTAATGTATTAATGAGCCATCCAGCTTGTAGACTCACAAAGAAAGACTGAATAAGTTCTGCAAGCCTCTAGGGCAATACACCCAAGGTGTATTTTATAAATGATTCCTTGCTTTAATAAAAATAACGAAGGTGCCACTATAGCCTTACCTTTCGAGGCAACACCAAATTCTACAAGAATTAGCAAACACTCTTAATAAATACCTAAAGTGCTAACTCTTCAGGCTTTCTTGTAACTTTTTTAAACCTGAAAAGTCACCTTTATCTGCTAACATTGCTTGTTCATTCCAAGAATCCATAGCATCTTTATTGTTATTTAAACGCGCACCAGAAGCCTCAAGCATATCCCTAAGAATATCATCATCCATTCCTGCAAGTTTCTTGTAAGTTGTTATACCAAGTTCCGCCATAGTCGCAGCCATACTTGGGCCAATACCTGACAGCTTTGTTAAATCATCACCCGTAGGGTTATTTAACTTAATGTCTTTTTTAAGCGAAATTTTCTTAGCAACAGGCTTCTTTTTTGCTGTTACTTGCTTTGTTCGCTTAGCGGCTTCTAGCTTAGATGAAACTGATTTTTTAGTTGCCTTAGTTGTTACTGCATTATTACTAGCAGTTGTTTTATTTTTATTCTTATCCTTTGTTGTTGTCTTTTTTATATTAGGACTATTCTTTTTTACTGCAGTTTTTTGATGTGCTTTATTTTTAGCAGTCGTTGCTTTCGTTGCAGATTTCTTAGTTACCGTACCTTTAGTCGTTGTAGCAGCGCCCACATTAGAAGGTTTTGACCCTGATTTTGTTTTTTTCGACTGAGGTTTATTAGACCTTGATATCGTAGCAGCTGCTTGTTCTGACAACAATGATGCACTGCCTTTAACGTTACCGCCAATTTGTGACTTTAACGCTTTAATCTCTTCATTTCTTGTTTTTAGTTCACGCTCAAAAGCCGTACATTCTTCTGACCCTTTACTGCTACTACCGAAAAAAGACACGTACAACCATTCAACCAACCAACCAAATAAAATACCTAATATAAAAGCACCGAGATCCATTTTTAATTCTCCTTTAAAACTTGTTTTAATATGCTACCTAATTTTCACATAGTTTAGTGAATTTCCCAAATAACTCTTTAGATTTCTAAGAAAATGCTTGTTATTTAAGCAGGTTTAAAATAACTGGTAGTAAAAAAACGAAGAATACTCCTAAGTGAGCATTCATGCGCTTCGATGGTAGCAGCCACAATATCAGTTTATCGTATCATTTATCTCATCAATTAAATAATAAAATTAATGAGATTTTTAAATGGAACACTTTCAGACACTTGCCATTAGTATCTTGTTCGCTGGCCTTATTACCTTTTTATTGCCTAATAACAATAAAGTTATTTCAATAGACCAAAAACCAAATACTGTCACGATAAATTCTCCAAAACAGTCAACCTCTTCAGTACTATTATCATTATTAGATAATAGTGAGCAAGACTCCGTTAATTTAGAGAGTGAGCTACCCTTAATAGTTGTAAATAAACGTGTTATTTTAGACTTACCTGAAATTAACTCCAAGAACCTATCAAGTAATGACGATAAAATTCTTTTAACTACGCCCACATACTGGGAAATTGTTCATTCAATTGAATCAAAACAAGGTGAAATGCTCTATCGTCCACGAAATAAAGAAAGATCTTGCGTAAAAACATCTTCACCCTGCGGTCACTATCAAATTTCAGCCCAAGCACTTAAGGATATAGGTTGTACTTCTACACAATGTAAAATGGACCGAGAAAATTTGGAAACATCATTAACGATGAGTAAAAAACTTGAAAATATAAATCTACAGCGTCTAGTGAAGAAAGGCTACAGTCATCTTCCAGATTATCAAAAATACTTGATTCACCAACAAGGGGCAACCGGTATTGCTCATATTCTTGATGCACAAAAAAGCCACTATGAGCTTAGTAACAAACTTTTGAAAAACATGGCAAATAATTCATCGTATTCTTATCAACGTTTAAAATACATGGGTAGCAAGCTTGCGGCACAACACTTTCTGAGTTACTGGGAAAATAAATGGAATTCAGAAATTGATATGATATTTGATAAGCAACTTAAACAACAAATGGCTATTAGAGAATATCTACAGCTTGCGAATAATACTATTATTTTTTAAGAGTAAACCTTGCATGTCCCGAAAAAGTAAACATAGTTGATACAACTTCCCTTCAACTCGGGCAAATAATCAATATCCTATCATCACATAAAACCATGGAAATAAATAATTTTAATACACCTCTTTCTCTCGAGATCAAGTCTTCATTTCACAAATACTTAATGATCATAGCACCACACGTTTTTGCAATAAGCCTACTGATTTTTATAATAAGCTTACCATTATTACCAACCCTTGTTTTAATAGCTACTGTGGTATTTTCTTTAATCTATTTTCTACAACTACACTGCTTGAATGCCTTAAATCATTCTATTATCACCATAAAGCAAGATTCATTAAATAATTGGATGATATTATTTACCAATGAAAGTGAAATGAAAGCGGCACATTTGATGGCTTCGAGTTTTACAAGTAATTACTTTATAATTTTAATCTATAAGATTGATAATGCGCATTATTTTCAAAAAAAGGCTTGCGTTATAATTACTAAAGATAGCTTACCCAAACAAAAATTTAGACTCCTAAAATCAAAATTATTGGTTCAGCACCTGACTTAAATCATTAATTTAACGATGAAAAATAAAAATAAGGTGGTGTTGACTCAATGATAGGTATACTATATTAGCTTATACTAATATTCTTAATAATATGACAGTTCTAGAATCAAGCAAAGCCAATACCCAGCCAAACAGCTCAAGTAATACTAACTGTGAGTTTATTAAAGGTATTCTTGCTGGCAGCAATATGGAAGAGGCTTCACGCTATTTCAAAGCAATATCACACCCGTTAAGACTCAAAATTCTTTGTGTAGTGGGGGTTGGCGAAATGAGTGTACAAGACATACTAAAAACGGTTGGTACAACTCAATCAAATGTATCACAGCATTTATGTTTGCTTAAAGATAAAGGTATTGTTCAGTCTAGAAAAGAAGGAAATCGAGTATATTATTCCATTAAAAATGAAACCATCAAAAAGATATTAGGTAGCCAATAAGCACCTATCTCTCATCATGGTTAAGGTCCTAAATTTCAGTTAAGCAACTTTAAGGAACCTCTAACAACCTAGTTAGGTTCTGCGAGTTTACAAGGCATCAAGTCCTAGGCGCATTTTTTGAGAATGGATATGTTCGTGGCATACTGCACCAAACCTTCGCAAAAAAAATAACAATAACGGAATTGATGCCTTTTAAGCTCCCACTTTTGTTAGCTTGCGCGGCTTAGCCAAATTTCAATTTCTTTGTTATTGATTTTAACCATATTTAGTGCTTTGCTTGCCAATGACTTAAAAGCAATGCCTCAAACTTGAAAACTTGGCGTTGCCAGAATTCAGCTCGGTTATTCAGTTTTTTCTTAAGGAGAACCTGAGAACTTAGCACAGAAAAATCTGTCGCTATTTTTCATGAAGTGAGACGTAATAGTTATTCTATTGCGCCGATCTTCGTGGAAAATATCGGCGGATTTGGCAAGCTAAAAATAATTGGACTTGATCAGGGTTTCCTTAAACAACACCTGAGGCTTGTTCATCCGCAAAGTAGGATGACCGTACCATAGGCCCACTGGCAACATGTGAAAAGCCCATTTCATAGCCCACTTCTTGGAGCATTTTAAATTCATCGGGTGTCACAAAGCGCTCAACCGCCAAATGATCTAAACTTGGTTGCAAATATTGACCTAAGGTCAACATATCACAATCATGCTCACGTAAGTCTTGCATGACCGCTTTAACCTCATCAATTTCCTCACCTAAACCGAGCATCAGCCCAGATTTTGTTGGTACTTTTGGGTGCATCTGTTTAAAGCGTTTGAGTAAATCTAATGACCATTGATAATCAGAGCCGGGACGAGATTGCTTGTATAAGCGCGGCACCGTTTCTAAGTTGTGATTAAATACATCAGGCGGGGCTTGTTCCATTAATGTTAATGCAATATCCATGCGACCACGAAAATCGGGCGTTAAAATTTCAATACGAATCTCAGGATTTTGTTGACGCACTGCTTGAATACAATCAGCAAAATGCTGCGCCCCGCCATCGCGTAAATCATCACGATCTACTGAGGTAATGACGACATATCTCAGTGACATGGCTTTAATTGTTTCAGCTAAACTAGTAGGTTCGTTTTCATCAAGAGGATTCGGGCGACCATGACCCACATCACAAAAAGGGCAACGACGGGTACAAATATCCCCCATAATCATAAAAGTTGCGGTGCCTTTGGTGAAACATTCTCCCAAGTTTGGACACGCCGCTTCTTCACAGACGGTGACCAGCTTTTGCTCGCGCAGTACTTTTTTAAGGCGTTTAACTTCTGGTGTAGTGGGTGCTTTAGCACGAATCCACGAAGGCTTGCGTTTGACCTCTGTACTAGGGATAACTTTAATGGGTATGCGAGCTACTTTTTCAGCACCTCTTAGTTTAACGCCTTGAACTTTCTTCGCTTGTGTTGTTTTTGCGATACTCATTGATCTAATCCAATAAAACGACTGAGAGTTACAGTATAACAATACACAGCACTAATAATAGTTTTCTTGATAAAACGAATATTCATCCTTAGCGCCATAAGGTAAACTTAGCCGATAAACTTCGTGAGTAAATTAGTATGCCAGATAACAAAACATCAGAGTCTATGCCAACAGAAACAACACACTTTGGTTATGAGCAGGTTGCTGTTGATGAAAAGCAAAATAAGGTTGCCGATGTTTTTCACTCGGTCGCCGACAAATACGATGTAATGAATGACTTAATGTCGGCAGGGGTTCATCGTTTATGGAAGCGTTATACCATCGAGACTTCAGGCGCAAAAAAGGGTGACACGATCCTGGACCTCGCCGGCGGCACAGGCGATTTAGCGATTAAGTTTACGCGTATTGTTGGTCCTGAAGGTTTAGTCACCTTATCCGATATTAACGAATCGATGCTCGAAAATGGTCGTCAACGCCTCACTAACATGGGTATTGCTGGTAATATCGAATACGTGCAGGCGAATGCAGAAGATTTACCGTTCGAAGATAATAAATACAATATCACTACAATGGCATTTGGTTTACGCAATGTCACAGATAAAGCTGCGGCATTACGCTCAATTTACTGCTGTCTAAAACCGGGTGGAAAGCTGATGGTACTGGAGTTTTCAAAACCAGTATTACCCGGTTTAAGCACCCTTTATGATGCGTACTCATTCAAACTTTTACCCTTGATTGGCAAAGTTGTCGTAAATGATGAAGACAGCTATCGTTACTTAGCAGAATCTATTCGTATGCATCCTGATCAAGAAACGTTAAAAGGCATGTTTGAGGAAGCTGGTTTTGAAAAGTGTTCATATCATAATATGACAGGTGGCGTGGTTGCCTTGCATGTTGGCTATAAGTTTTAGGCGGGTTTTAACGTCGTGATCATCCCTACTCCTTTTCTAGCGGCAATTGAGACTGCGATCAACACATGGCTTAAGCTTGATGGTGAAGCTTTACCGCGCTTTGCTGAACTTGAAGGTAAGATCATTCGTTTTCATGTGACGGGGATTGAAGTTAATTTATACTTTATGCCTAGCGCATCGGGCATTCAGGTGATGGGCAATTATCCTTTAATCCACGATATCAATAATGATGCTAATAGCGCTGAAACGACTGAGCCAGATGAAAAAATGGCCAAGGTGGATACCACCATTCATGGCTCACCGGTAGCACTCATCCAACTTAGTACCGCTAAAAATGCCGGCGCTACCTTACTTGAAAGTGATGTTGAAATTGATGGGGATATGCGCGTCGCTGAAAAATTCAGCGAAATTCTGCGCGAAGTTGATATTGATTGGGAGGAGCTACTCTCTAAATTAGTTGGTGATATTTTTGCCTACCGAACCGGTGAAGCTGCCCGCAGTGCGACAAATTGGTTAAAAGACAGTGTAGCAGCGATGAAGTTGAATGCAGGCGAATATATCAGTGAAGAATCAGGTCTTTCACCTGCAGATGCTGAAGTGAAAGAATTTATGGATGAGGTGGATGAGGTGCGTATGAGTATTGACCGCTTAGAAGCGCGCATTAATTTATTAGTCGAAAACACAAAGGCACCACAACAAGAATGAATCTTTTTTCTCAACTCCCACGGCTATATGAAATAAACCGCGTACTGATAAGGCATAACCTCGATGAGCTAATTTATGCAATACCTGCTTTTCGACCTTTACGGTTTATTTACCATGCATCGCCGTGGAACTGGAATAAACAAAAACGTGATAACCGTGAGCCACAAGCTGTTCGTATTCGCAGAGCGTTAGAAGACCTCGGCCCTGTATTTGTTAAGTTTGGGCAGATCTTATCAACACGCCGCGATATGCTGCCCGATGAATTAGCGAATGAACTGGCAAAACTACAAGACAATGTACCACCTTTTTCGGGCTTAGAAGCACGCACAATAATCGAGAAATCACTTGGCAAGTCGATTAATGAATTATTTAAATGTTTTGATGAAACACCTCTCGCTTCTGCCTCAATCGCTCAAGTACATACAGCAACCTTACAGGACGGCAAAGATGCTATAGTGAAAGTGGTACGCCCCGGCATTGAAAAAACCATTCGGCATGATATCGACTTAATGCATCTAATCGCTAAAATGGTTAGCAAAGTCAGCGATACAGGCAGGCGACTACGCCCGGTTGAAGTAGTAGAAGATTACGAAAAAGTCATCTTTGACGAGCTTGATTTAGGCCGGGAAGCCGCTAATGCCAGCCAGCTTCGGCGCAATCATGAAGGCTCTCCTGATCTCTATGTACCAGAAGTTTATTGGGATTATTGCACCGATGATGTAATGGTTATGGAGCGTATTTACGGTATTCCCGTGGGTAACACGCAAGAGCTTATCGACAAAAACATCAATATGAAGGTATTGGGTGAACGTGGAGTTGAAATATTTTTCACCCAAGTTTTTAAGCATAACTTCTTTCATGCCGATATGCATCCTGGTAATATCTTTATTGATGAAAATAATCCTAGTAACCCTAAATATATAGCCGTTGATTTCGGCATTGTAGGTACCTTAGAACCCCAAGATAAGCGCTATCTTGCCGAAAACCTACACGCCTTTTTTAACCGTGACTACAAACGAGTTGCCGAGGCGCATATTGAGTCGGGCTGGGTACCTGCGGAAACCAAAGCGAGTGAATTTGAAGCTGCAATTCGTACGGTATGTGAGCCGATATTCCAATTGCCGATTAAAGAAATATCTTACGGTAAGCTACTATTGCGCCTTTTCCAAACAGCGCGCCGTTTCAATATGGAAGTACAACCGCAGTTAGTACTACTACAAAAGACCTTACTAAATATCGAAGGTATGGGGCGCGAGCTATATCCTGATTTAGACTTATGGGTAACCGCTAAACCATTTCTTCAGCGTTGGATGGATGAACAAGGTGGTATTAGGCACCTGTTCAAAGGCGCAAAAGAAAACTTGCCTAAATTTATTGAACAAATGCCACACATGCCCGTCATGCTTAATGAAGTTATCAAAAACGTGCATGATAAACAAATGAATGCGCAACAAGCGGAATCAAAGCAGCTCGAATTACTGCGCCGAGAAATCAAGAAATCTAACCGTAAAACAACACTTACTTTATCAGGGGCAACAATGCTAATTGCAGGTGTACTTATAAGTTCACCGCAAATGACATTGGTTAGTTTATCCCCTGCTTCTCTTGGTTTATCCCTGCTTGGCTTAGCCCTATTGGCTTATGGGGTTTTGAAGCGATAACTATTTATGTAATATGGTTGCATCAACGGTAGTTCTTATTAAAGCATTAACTATGATGCACCCCTCATGACTAGCCTACTTCTTCTTGGCGTCTTCAGCCTCTAACATTGCCGCTAAACGATCTGCAGGCATATAACCAGGAATCAATTTTCCCGTTGAAGTAACTAATGCTGGTGTACCTGTTACACCGACTTCTTGACCTAGTAAGTACTGATCTTTGATTGGGTTATCACAGGTTTTATCTGCAATCGGCTTGCGTTCTTTTGCATCCGTCATTGCTTGTTTATTATCATCTGCACACCACATGCTAACGGCTTTGCTGAATGAAGGAGAATTCAAACCTGCACGTGGAAACATCAAGTATTCAATCGTGATTCCTTTCTCATTTAAAGCAGGGACTTCACGATGTAACTTAGCGCAATACGGGCAATCGATATCCGTAAAGACAGTTAACTTATGCTTTTCATTTTTGGCTTTAAAGATAACCGGCTTATTGTTTTTACGCGCTAAAATAGTTTGGCGAATCGACTGCTTGGCACGATCAGAAATATTTTCTCGTGTTTTCATATCAATTAAGTTACCACTTAAAAAATACTTACCATCAGAGGATAAATAAACAACTTCAGTACCATAAATGACCTCATACATGCCAGGCACAACACTTTCTTTTATTGAGTCTGGTTCTGATTTAAAGGTGGTTTTTAGTTTTTCTTTTAAGGTTGATAATACCGCACTATTGTCTTTAGCCAATGCGACATTGTTAACAAAGCCTGTTAATAACGCTGCACTCAGTGATAACCCCAGTAATGTTCTTTTCATCATTTAATTCCTAATGTTTATAATAGCCCTAAGATAAGACCGCAGTGTAACAGAAACACATACGCCCATTGTTGGATTTTGGTTGCAAAATTCTTAAATTCAACCCCGTGGGTGATGCTGTTGATGCAATGATTGCAAACGAGCCTTTGCTACGTGTGTGTATATTTGCGTTGTCGATAAGTCACTATGACCTAATAACAACTGTACGACACGCAAATCAGCCCCATGGTTCAATAAATGTGTGGCAAAAGCATGGCGCAATGTATGCGGTGAGATTTTATTGATACCTACGACTATTGCATAACGTTTAATTAAGTGCCAGAAAGCTTGCCGTGTCATACCGCTACCACGTTTAGTAACAAACAACGCAGCTGATATGCCTTTCCCTGTCATTAAATCAGGCCGAGCAGTTTCAATGTATTGATTCAACCAATTGACCGCCTCATCCCCCATTGGCACTAAGCGTTCCTTATTACCTTTGCCGATGACTCGAACGACACCTTGTTGTAAGCTTAATTGGGAGTATTCCAATGAGACTAATTCAGTGACCCGTAGCCCTGTCGCGTAAAGTAATTCTAGCATTGCGCGGTCACGTAAACCGATTGAGTCCCTCGTATCACAGGCATCAAGTAATGCATCAACTTGTGATTCACTTAATGTTGTTGGTAAAGGTTGTGTTTGTTTCGGTGCATCTATCAATGCAGTGGGGTCTTCTGCAAGTCGAGCTTCGCGGACTTGGTAACGATAAAAGCGCTTCAAGCTAGAAAAGCTTCTTGCCATACTGCTTGCTTTACTTCCTTTCTTTCCACAATAAGCGATATATTCTTGTAAATGGCTATTTTTAGCTTGTAATAATTTTAGGTGATTTTTTTTAAGCCATGAGGAAAATAGCTTTAGGTCCCGGCCGTAAGCGTCTAAAGTATTTTTACTTAAACCACGTTCTGACCACATAGCGTCTAGAAATTCATCAATAATTGTTTGATTTAACCCCATTCAAAAGCCCTAAATTAATAAGTTGACCATGAAAATTATTTAAAAACGGATTTGAATCTTATCAGTTCAAACTAGCTTCTTAAATGATTTAGTTTTGGATAGATTTATATTAAAAAGATAGCGCAAGGAAACGACTGAATAACCTAAGTGAATTCCGGGGTTGCTGCGTTAACTAACACGAGGACTGGCTTACAAGGCGTCAATTTCGTTGTTGTTATTTTTTGTGAAGAGAGCAACTTAAAATTAACGATTTAAATGATCAGAAACACAAACGCCCCATAGTAGCTGTTTTTCTAAGGGGTTTAACTTTATTTGATTTTCGACCTGTTTATAGCAACGTCTTTCTATAAGCAATTTTTTCTGTATGTATTCGTTAGTTCGCTGATGGTTGTTGGCATCCTGAATGGTTTCTTGGTAATTGCTTACTACACAGTCACCTGAAATAACGTCAATCATTGATTCATTAACTACCCCCAGCTTATTATAAAGTTGCAGACAGCCCTCTAGTATTTGTTGCTTGCTTAAATTAGCCGTTATGGGTTGCTTATTACTTTGTATTATCTCTAACTGAAAAGGTGGCTCTCTAGAGTGACTCTTTTCTAAGGTAGTCATGGGCAATGAGGCCTGAGGAAGTGTGAATTCAACCTTGCCTATATCTTCAATTGGTTTAAAAAAGGCTATCCACTGGTATTTTACCCCTAAAAAAACCAGTACAGTAAAAACAATGCTAGATAATAGTAATGTTTTAACAATAGGTTTTAAAAGCATAATTTGATGTGATTCCAATAGTAAACGACTTCTGTAAATATTGTTTTATCAATGACTCATCAGATAGAAAGATTATGACGCTAGGTTCAGCTTCTTCTTTTCTAATAATAAATCAGCCTCCTTTTTCATCTTTTCTTGGTGAAGTGCATAATCTTTATTTTCCGATAAAATTTTATTTTTTGAATTTACTAACAAGTAGCCTTCTACATTATTGCTTACACGAGATAGTTGCTCTAAAACAAACTTGACATTATCAATCTTCAAGGTTGTTTCTTGGTCGACGATAATCGTAGATGTCGCTAATGATGATAAAATCAAGGTGTCAGCAAAACCAATAACAGGAGGCGCATCAACAATAACGTAATCAAAAATTTGTGAGGCTCGGGTTGTTAAGTAAGACATCCGCTCGTGACTTAAAAGGCTGACAGGATCAGAGGTGTATTTCCCAGCAGTGATCGCATATAAGCCAGCTACCTGCTTTACAGGTTTCGTTATTCCTACTAGGTC
Organism: Thiotrichaceae bacterium; assembly: GCA_026989145.1. Lineage (GTDB taxonomy): Bacteria > Pseudomonadota > Gammaproteobacteria > Thiotrichales > Thiotrichaceae > Cocleimonas. The sequence continues at coordinate 10,366 of JALSJU010000090.1, read as the reverse complement.
AATTTCACCACTAAGAAAGTCCGTTAAGCCAACCTCGTTCTCAATACCAATTTTATTGTGTATTGAAGGCTTACGCAAATCAGCATCTACAATCAGAACCTTCATCCCCATCTTTGCCAAACTACAGGCAACATTAGAAGCGCTGACACTTTTGCCTTTATTTGACTGGGCGCTAGTGAGTAAAAGAATACGACCATCCTCGTGGTCTTTTTTCATAAAGCGCAGCTTTGCAGCTAAAATTCGGTAAGCCTCTGCCGCAGCTGTATCTGGTCTGATGGCTGAAATTAAGCCCATTTTACCATCTGCGTCCTGTTTTGATATACGTGGGATATTACTTAACACCGGTAAGCCTGTAATATTCTGTAGTTCTTCAGCGGAGTTCACACTCTGATCGAAGGCTTCACGTAAAAAGGCCAAGGCTAAACCTAGAATTAAGCCAGAAAGTAAGCCTAGAAGAATATTAAGTTTTGGTTTTGGTTTAAATTTATGAATTGGAGTAACGGCAGGTTCAACTATGCTGATTGTGCTAGTTGTTGACTGAGAAGCGACATTAATCTTATCTAAACTAGCTTGCAGACTATCGTAAAGCTTAGTGTTTGTAGCAACTTCACGCTTTAGATTATTATAATCTAAACTACTATTTTGTAGTTTCCCCATTTTTCTATTAAATTTTCCAAGCTCACGTTTTATTTTATTTTCTTGTTGTTTTGCCGCTAAATAATCCGCTTTCATAGAGCGTTGAATATCTATTTTTTCTCGATTTAGTTTACCTTTTACAGTGTTAATCTGTTGTCGAAGGCTAACCATGCTGGGATAATTAGGCTTAAACGTTTTTAGCATTTCTTGATAATCACCTTCCAATTTAACCAAACTAGCTTTTAAACTTGCTACAACAGAACTTCCTAAAAAAGCAGAGACACTGCCTGTTTGCTGCATTTGAGAAAATAAGCTTTCAGCTTTGATACGCTTAATTTCGGCTCGAACCAAGGCATCATCTAAATTGCCTAGCTTTTTAAGGTTAACCGATTGATTATCATCAACTCTAAGGATTCCATGCTTATTAGAATACTTCAATAATGCAGCTTCTGATTTAGCTAAACGTTCACGTGCTTCGGCAAGCTGTTTTGAGAAGAAACCCTTCGCATATTCCCCTGTCTCACTCTTAGTTTCAATTTGTCGCTTAATAAAGTTATTAATTAATGAGGTAACGACGTTTTTTGACAGTTCGGCATCAGGGGCATCGTATACGACTTCGACAAGATGCGTTCCAGCGATAGGCTGAATCAAAGTTTTCTTTTGAAACTCACCCACATAGTCAACACGCTTATTACCATCCGACGCATTTGTTTTTTCATCGAGACCTAAGGTTGTTTTTATAAAAGTTACTATTGGAGATATAATTGATGAAATTGAAATTGAATGCTCTTTTTCCTGTGGTACTAATACATCATACAAAGAAAGCTCTTGAACCGTTTCTTTCGCAATTACTCGACTTTTAAGCATTTCATAGCGAGTTTTAAAATAAGGATCATTAAGTGCATCAAAAGAATCTGAACCTTTATTAACACCGCCAATATCAGTGCGGTAAGTCCCTTCACGCTCAATTTGAATAACCGCATTAGCGCGATAAACAGGTGGTGTGCTTAAGGTATATAAAATAGCGAGCGTCAAAGTTAGCGCCAACATAGATAGTATGGACCATTTACGACGAGCAATAATCCCCCAGATATCTCGTAAACTCATTTCTTTTTTAGCAGGCACGCCCCCATGAAGTATGGGAGTGCTTTGATTGTAAGCTACTAATGATGCGTTGTCTGTTGACGAACCCCTGTCGATAGGCAACCTAGCATTATTCTGTTTTAATAATCCTGACATTATTACAACCTTGAAAATTAATTATTATTCTTACGTTATACCAAACAGACATTAAAACAACTGTTTGATAGATAATTGACCTTTTTTTATGATTATAAGCAGTTGGATAAAGACTTTATAAACGCCTAATCTCCCCAAGCTTCTATCATCTTTAAAACTTACAGTCGCATAGCAATGATTTTAACATGATTAATTAGTAATAATCATTTTTCACAGACTAGCGGTTTAGATTAATTTAACAGAAACCTACCAAAAGTTGCATAGAGGAATAAAAAATGATTGGAATTTCATCACCATCGTAGATGTGTTTAAATTGAAAAGTAAAATAAATGTTTTTTTGCATCTTGCTATTAAATACTATATTTTCCTCTTCTTTGACCTATTATACTTGATAATATGACTGATTCTAATACACCCAATGAACCTCTAACAGAAGAGGAGGAAATGACATTCTCAAGCGGTCTTGCTGCTTTTGAAGCAAAACACTTTGCCCAAGCAATGAAACTACTATCCCCGCTTGCCGAAAAAAATGCTCAGGCGCAGCATATGTTGGCGATTATGTTTCAAAATGGTCTTGGTACTGTTGAAAACCCGATGCAAGCGGTAAAAATGATGAAAGCATCAGCTGAACAAGGTTACCCTATCGCGCAACATGGTTTAGGCTTTATGTATATGCAAGGCGAGTGCCTTGAGAAAAACTCTAGTAAAGCTATTGAGTGGTTCGAGAAAGCGGCTGAGCAAGGCCTACAGGGCTCTTTAACAACGCTTGCTATGATGTATGAACAAGGTGAAGGTGTTGAAAAAGATACTAAAAGAGCCAAAGAGTTATATAAAGCTGCCGGCTTTGATGATTTAGGTTAAATATGCAAATGGACCAACAACTGACAGAAACTAAATTAAATCCAGACATGTTTTACGTGGTTCTTAATGATGAGCCTCTTTTGGAGTTTGATCGTAAAAAGCCCGTCCCAGGGCATCAGCGCCAATATCTTGACAATATGGATAGTCAAATGGATCAAGGCATTCAATTGGGTAATGACTTTATTGAGTCCCCTAACCCATTACAACGTTCTCAGTTTGTAGCTAACTCTTTAATCAATTTATTGCTTAAAGGTGAATACTCAACCGCTATTGCAATGTGTACTTACTTGGCAAAACGATTACCTGAATTACAACAAGTAAAAGCAAAAGGTATTTTTAGTGATTCAAAAAAAGATGAGTTGTCGATTGAACTTGTGTTTGATAGAAGTTATGAAAAAGCACAACTAGAAAAGCCAATTAAATTTCACTGAGCTAACCTTAACGTCATCATATAAAGGAGAACTCATTTATTAAAAAATGTTATTAACCTGCTTTTCATTGCTAAGATCTGTTTACGAAAGTAGAGCCATCTGTGTAAGGAATCGCTTAATTAGCTTCTTTTCCGTGTTGATTAGTTTATCTCATCTGAGTCGCACACAGGCCTCAAAAATAAGAGTAATCTATAAAATAGATATTTCTAGCCGCCATGCAATTTAATGTGTAAAAGATATTAACCATTAAAAACGCGTGCCTGTGACCGTTCTATTGGCTCTCGATTAAGTTTTATCTTCATCACGATGCTTTGCAGTACCTTTGACTCTTCAGCTGTAATATTGATATTCATTGAATCTGCCAATAAGTCAGCTTTTGCGTTAATGTCTTCTTTCAGCTGAAGCCCTTCTTGGGTTAATTCAACAAATACAGTCCGCCTGTCTTCAATACCATGAGTACGCTTAATTAAGTTTTTTTTCTCCATTCTTGCAACTAGCGTAGATACAGCGGAGCTATCAAGACCCATTCCTTCAGAAAGCTGTTTAATTGTCACACCTTTATTTAAGCTACAAAGTTGCAGTAAATATACATTTTGTGGGGTAATATCATTACCGTAAATATCTTTATAAAAAGATGTGATTTCTCGCCAGCCTTGATAAAAATTAAAACAAATACGTTGATTTAAGCGTTCAGACATCTCAATTTCCTTGGTGAACAAGCTAATATGTAAAAATATTGTATAGCTAAGTAAATCAGTAGGCCAAAGAGATTCATTTTATTTAAAATAATGAAGTATTTCGTGCGAAGACTGGATATAAAATGTAAACCATTCACACATTTGCCGAAGCAGAGCCTTTTATATAGTCTTTTTTGCGAATCGCAACAACGCACTCAATATGTGTGCACATTATTCCATCCTTTCGATATAGCCCGTATTCAAAAATAGGAGTGCTTCTACCACGTGCAGCGAGTTCTTGACGAATCGCTATTTCTTTTTCAGGAGGGAAGTCAAAACGTAATTCCAAATCTGAGTTTCCTATGGCCCTAAAGTCAACACTCAGCTTACGTGTCCAAACATGGTACTCATCAAAAATTTTCCCACACGCTAAAGGTGCAATAGGGTCTGCTAGCGATGCCTGGAAACCACCAAACATTCCACCCCCCATATTTTTTGAAACCCAAGTTAATGGTAATATAATACGCACTTTGCGCCAGTTGTTATCAAGTGATATAACTTTTATCCGCATCATCCACCATGCAGGCCACCACTCCAGTAATTTGGCCTCTGGTATAAAACTAAAACATTTCTTAGCACAGGAAATTGTATTGAATTTAGACATTTGTCTATTATCCACAGAACAGATAAAGTACGCCAATACATATTTACCTGATAGGTTTAATAATTATCGCTTTAGGCTTGACAAAATAAGGCATTTCACGTGTAATCGCGCGCCTAGCAGTGAATCAAAGTTACTTGCTAGAAACAACAAAACCCTTAACCGTATATAGAAGGAATAATTAAAATGTACGCAGTAATTAAAACAGGCGGAAAACAGTACCGTGTTTCCCCTGGCGATGTATTAAAAGTAGAAACACTTACCGCCGAAGTTGGCACATCTATTAACTTTGAAGAAGTCTTAATGATTTCAGATGGCGAAAAGCTCACTGTAGGCACTCCACTTGTAGCAAGTGCTAAAGTGGCTGCAACGGTCATTGCACATGGTCGTGCTAAGAAAGTCGAAATTATCAAATTTAGACGTCGAAAGCATCACCAAAAGCGCACAGGGCATCGCCAGAACTTCACTCAAGTTCAAATCCAGAATATTAATGGCAAAGGTAAGCCCGAAAAAGTAATGGCACCTAAAACTGAAGAAGTAATTGCAGAAGCCAAAGAAGCTAGTCTAGTAGCGTCGAAATCTACTGCTCAAAAGCCTGTAGCAAAGAAGACGGCTTCTAAGGCAAAAGCTAGTGAAAAGAAACCCGCAGCCAAAAAGCCTGTAGCTAAAAAAGAAGCAGTCGAGAAAAAAACAGTGACTAAAAAAGCGACTACCAAAAAAGCAAGTCCAAAAAAATCAAATACAAAAGATGATTTAACTAAAATCGAAGGTGTTGGCCCTAAAGCTGCTGAAGCCTTAACTGCTGCCGGCTTAGCAACATTTGCTGATGTTTCAAAATCAACACCAACTAAAATCAAGAAAATTCTTGATGACTCAGAAGGTAAGTTTGCCGCTATGGACCCAGGTACATGGCCGAAACAAGCAGAGCTTGCAGCTAGTGAAAAATGGGACGAACTTAAAAAATGGCAAGATGATATGGATGGTGGTGTTGAGAAATAATTAATATTTACTCTTACCAAATAAAAAAGCCCGCTTTAAGCGGGCTTTTTTATTTGGTACAAATGCTCGTACAGCAACGTCTCATTTTCTGAATAACAAAAAAAGCGATCACTTTTGTGATCGCCTTATTATATGGTGGGCCTGGAAGGACTCGAACCTTCGATCAATAGATTATGAGTCACAAAGTTAAAAATATTTTTATTAATAATCAGTCGCTTACGGTATTTCCACATACTCTTTGTGTCAGTAAACAGCAGTAAATATCAATACTTACAGATATTTTGGCACAAAACTGGCACAATAAAATTCGAATGAATCTGAGACAAGTGTAATGTTCAATCTATACACATGATATAACTAATATCTTAAAATGACTTTATTTTGCTTTTACAAATTGTAATGTCACATTATCAGTTGCCCCTCGTGACAATGCTAAATCCATCAAATCTGCAGCTGCATATTTCAAGCTATTTTGTTGTAATATTTCCTCGATTTCTTTGTCCGTAACTTCTTTAAAAAGGCCATCGCTGCAAAGTAAATAAATATCGCCTGATTTGACCTCAATAATTTGAGTTTCGATAAATAAAGGGGAAGTCACGCCAACAGCCGCCGTTAGATATTGCGCTTGAGGTTGTTTTTCTGCATCTTCTCTCGTAAACCCCGCATCTATAAACTCATCTATACGATTGTGATCACGCGTTAACTGGGTTAACTTATTGAGTCTTTGTTGATAAATCCTGCTATCATCAGACCATAAACAAACCACATTTTTTCTTTGTGCAATTAAAACACAAACTGTGCTGGCTATAAGAGTCCTTGTGTGTTCCCCACCACTTCTTTCAATTAATTCTAAGTTTACATCTTGTAATGTATCAGTAACCTTTTGAACAAAACTACCAAAAAAACGATCTCTATTTATCTCCGCAAGCGAATCAATGATGAGTCTACTAGCCACTCACCAGATTCATGCCCACCAGCACCATCAGCCACAACCCAAAAACCTTTATCAGCTGAATCTAAGAATGCGTCTTCATTATGATCTTTAACAATGACAATGAGATATAGTCACTTCTCGCCTGATCATTTGGAAGATGCAGTGAGATTTAACCCATTAACTAATTTAGATATTTAAAGTTCATTTCTGAACAATAGTTAGGAGATAGGGTGCTCAAACAAAAGTTTTTATAAAGGCTTCAATTTGTTTTCCAATTATTAACTATAATGAACAAATTATTCTATAAAAAATTTGTGCCCTTTTATCTGGTTTTCATTGCTTAATAACGTAATTATTATAAGCAACGCTAGATTCTTTCTATTAATCGCCTACAATCAAGCGTTATTTCATAAAATTATTTCATAACAATGAAAGACACTCTAAAAAACATACAAAATAAAATTAACCAATCCTCTTTATATGAATTAAATGGGCGTGTAGTCGAAGTGACTCAAACGCTTATTAAAGCAGAGGTTCCTCAGGTAAAAATTGGAGAAATTTGTTTGCTACGCAACACAGGGTCTACAGAAACACTGCCAGCGGAGGTTGTTGGCTTTATTGAAAGTACCGTTTTATTAGCTCCCATAGGTGATCTTAGTGGTATATCCGCTTTTACTGAGGTTATCCGCACAAATGAGCCACTAAGCATGGATGTTGGCTTTGATCTATTAGGTTGTGTTTTAGACGGCTTAGGTAAAGTAATTGATTCAGGTGGTAGAAAATCATTAAGCTTCACAGAAAGACTACCCTTAACCTCAAGCCCACCAGATCCTTTGACAAGAGACTTAGTAGAACAACCGCTATCTACTGGCATACGCGCTGTTGATGGCATGTTAACGATTGGAGAAGGACAGCGTGTAGGAGTTTTCTCCGGTGCTGGGGTTGGTAAAAGTACCTTACTCAGTATGTTTGTACGCAATACTGAAGTGGATATTATCGTAGTAGCACTCATTGGAGAGCGTGGTAAGGAAGTACGTGATTTTATCGATACATCACTTGATGAAGAAAGCCGCAAAAAAGCCATTCTAGTTATAGCAACCTCTGATAAAAGTTCGATAGAAAGAATCAAAGCCGCACAAACTGCAACCACAGTAGCAGAATATTTTCGTTCACAAGGAAAAAAAGTCTTGTTAATGATGGATTCACTGACTCGTTATGCCAGAGCCTTAAGAGAAGTCGGTATTGCACGTGGAGAATCCCCTGTTAGTAGAGGCTACCCGCCCTCGGTATTAACTGAACTGCCAAAGCTAGTAGAACGAGCTGGGCAATCAAATGCGGGCTCAATCACAGCTATTTACACCGTTTTGGTCGAAGGCGATGATATGAGTGACCCCATCGCCGATGAAGTACGATCCTTACTCGATGGACATATAATATTGTCACGTGATTTAGCTAATGCCTCGCACTACCCTGCAATTGACGTATTAAAAAGCGTCAGTCGTGTGATGAACTCAGTAGTAACCCCTGAACACATTCAATCAGCCAACAAAATAAGAGGGCTACTTTCTGAATATAAAGAAATAGAATTCTTAGTAAAAGTAGGCGAGTATCAAAAAGGCACCAATAGTGAGGCTGACGAAGCACTGGATAAACACGATGCGATTAATCACTTTCTTAAGCAAGTATTCACAGAAAAACCCAGTTTTAACGAGGCGTTAGAGGCAATGCATGATCTCGCAAGCCGATAGAAACAATCTCGCCAAACTAAAAGAGCTACGCTATTATAAAATGCAAAAAGCCACCGTTGAGGCTGAAAAAGCCAAACAGGCACTCAAGCAAACACTCGCAGAAGAAGAACGAATTAAAAAAACCTTAGAGATTTATCGCACAGAACGCAAACAAAAACACCAACAACTCTCTGACTCTTTAAAACAAACCGAAAAAATTACCATAGATACACTAAACGTACATTCAAAAAAGAACCAAGCACTGATCACAGGTGAAGAAGAAATACAGCATGAGATAGAATCTCTGGATACGTTATTACATAAAAATCAACAAGATCTTCAACTTTGCCAAGATGACCTACGTGAAATTAATAAGCAGGTAGAAAGCTTAAAAGAGATAAAATTGCAGTTTTTTAAGAAAAAAACAATGTAGTTAGGCGACTCTCAAAATATTATTTTAAAGCATATCCAGAACTGGTTTAGATAATACATTGGAGTGCCCCCATTTTAACGGAGACTTTTTATCATTAAAAATGAGAGGTTTCCATGGGACGATATACCCAAGAATTTAAATCAGAAGCAATCGCTTTAGCGATTAAAAGCCATCGATCACATCAAGAAATTGCCCTAGACTTAGGCATCAATCCCAGTACATTTCGTAACTGGATGAGTGAGGTAATGATGACAGACAATTCAAAGAGTAATAAAACACCCAAGAAGTCACAAGCTGAGTTAGAAAAAGAACTGCTAGCGATGAAAAAAGAGTTAGCATTTCGTCAAGAGGAGATAGAAATCCTAAAAAAGGCGGCGGCATACTTCGCAAAAAATCAAAAGTGAAGTATGCCTTTCTCGAACAACACCGACCTGACTATCGCTTGAGTGTTGAGCGCTTTTGTAGACTCTTATCTGTTTCTGTTAGTGGTTTCTATCAATGGCGCAAGCAACCAGTGTCTTTACGTGAGCAAGCTAATAATGCGCTGGATGAGATTATCCTTATGCTGTTCAAAAAGCATCAGCGCCGTTATGGATATCGACGCATTTACAAAGCTTTAATTACATCGCATGATTACAAAGGTTCTAGAGAGCGTGTAAGAAGGCGCATGATAGCGAAACGCTTAAAAGCCAAGCAACGTAAGGCGTATAAAGTGACTACCGATAGTGATCATGATCTTTTAATCTCGCCCAATATTTTGAATCGCGCATTTGATGCATCAAAACCTAATCAAAAATGGGTGGGTGATATTACCTATATCAACACGGATCAGGGCTGGCTTTATCTTGCTACTGTGATTGATCTTTATTCTAGAAAGGTTGTAGGCTGGTCAATGCAACCTCATATGAAAGCAGCTCTGGTCTGTGACGCATTAAATATGGCACTTGTTAATCGAGGTTACCCTATAGGCGTTCTTTTTCATTCAGATCGTGGCAGTCAATACTGCAGTTATGCCTTTCGTGACATCATGGATAAGTATAAATTTGTACAAAGTATGAGCCGAAAAGGTAATTGTTGGGATAATGCAGTGGCTGAAAGCTTCTTTAAAACGCTAAAGTCGGAAGAAACCGATGATAGGGATTTTAAGACAATAGAAGAAGCAAAACGTGTGGTGTTTAATTATATTGAGGTTTATTATAATAGACAGAGAATGCATTCGAGTATTCAGTATCAAATTCCTGCTGAGTATGAAGCACTGTGGCTTATGAAAAAAGCTGCTTAGAATCCTCCGTTTTTATGAGGGCACTCCAAATAGTTGTTCTCTTCGATGAAAATTAGCAGAAAATCTGACAAAAATAGCTTTTTCGCAGTAGGCTAATCAGTTCTCGGACAGGCTCCTAGAGCGTTCTAAAAAGCAATTTCATCAAACAATCGCTTAATCCACTGCACTCGTTGCTCAACGGTTTCCATTGTTTTATATTCAAAATAAAGCTTATCTTGACCTTTTATGCTTAGTTCCCATGGGCGTTGTTGTACCAGCCCGAATATTTTCATTGGGTCGATATTGGGTTTTTCATTAAATAAAATACGTCCACCTTCTTCGCCCATGTCTAGTTTTAAGATGCCGAGTTTTTGAGCAATTTGCTTCAGTCGGGTCACTTCAAATAGGCTGATGACTGCTTCGGGTAATAAGCCGAAACGGTCAATCATTTCTACACGTAAATCACGTAACGCTTCTGCGTTTTTGGCGCTGGCGATGCGTTTGTAC
>JALSJU010000089.1 GCA_026989145.1 Thiotrichaceae bacterium | reverse complement strand
TTTTAAAGCACTAAAGTTTTATTTGAAATCTCTGGATACTTTGCAACTTCCCACGCGTGGCAGTGAGGCGATGCAAGCATTAAACTTTGCAAAGGATGAATTATTAGCCAATAAGCCCGGCTATCAACAGGCAATAATTTGGATGACTGATGGGGATGTTTCAACGGCGCAATCAAACGCACTTGAAAAGAATATTCAGAATTTTAGTGCCAAAGGGTTAGATACTTATATTCTGGCTTTGGCGACTGAAGAAGGTGCGGCGATTCCTCTGGGTGATGGCAACTGGCTGGAAGAAAACGGTCAAGCCATTATTTCAAAACTTAATAAAGAGCTCTTAAAAAGATTGGCTAAAGCAGGTAATGGTCGCTTTAGTCGTGTTAAAAAGGATGAGAGCGAATGGCAAGCACTGTACCAACAAGGCATGATGAAAAACATAAAACCCGTCAATAATGAAAAAGCAGGGCAATGGCATGAGCTGTATCAATGGCCACTTCTTCCTGCCATATTTTTACTTGTGTTTGCTCTGTTTTCAACAGGTCTACCAAAAAAATCGCTTAATTCGATATTAGGATTACTACTTTTTTTGGCAATTTTCATGCCTCACTCTTCTACTTATGCAGAACAGTTTGGCGATAAAACGAGTTATCAGTCATCCCTTGAACAGGGCATAAACGCCTATAAAAATAAAAAGTTTAAAGCAGCTAAAAGCCAATTTATTGAGGCCGTTTTAAACGCGAAAACAAAACAACAACGTGCTGTAGCGTTGCACAATCTAGGGAATGCGCTTTTTCAAGGCAGCGACTATGCGCGCGCGGCTGAAGTGTTTACAGATGCGTTGCGCTATGCACCTAAGCAGCAACAAAGTATTAATAATCAAAAGCTCAGTATCGCTATTAGTATTGAATTAGAAAAACGCCGTCAACAATTAGCGAAGCGTGGCAATTATAATGTGCCGAATGATAGCTCCCCCCTTTTTGATTTACCCGAGCAAATACCTTATATGCTTAATACTAAAGCGGTGAATCTATTAAAGGCAAGCTTGCCCAAATTGCCCGATTCAGACTTGAATCAGCTACTTGCAAAAAATATGGCTCAATTTAAATTGCTGCAAGGTGATGTGGAGACCCATAAACAAAAAGAAAAACAGCAATATGATCTTGAACAAGCCAAAATTTATTTTATGGGTTTAGCAGAGCAGCAATCTAATCAACTCTGGAAGCGTTTATTTGAAATAGAGGAGGGCTTTCCCGGTAAGCTCAAAAAGCCTAAAAGTATACCCGGGGTAAAACCTTGGTGAGTTCTTAGTTTAACCCTGAATCCGTGACTTCACTACGGCACAGTACGAAAGCTATTGATTCATCCTTTATCGCATTCGGTTAAAAAATGCCCGCTTAACCTAAGGGTGAAGCTAATATTTTTTAAAACCTTGCTAAACCAATATTTTACACCTTGTTATCCGCATTGAAGTCAGGGATTCAGGTTAACATCAAGGATAATTGATCACTACGACCTTTAAATTAAAACTCCAATTATCACCTTTAAAAGGATATGTACCATTCTCTAACGGCACGCTAACCTGAGTTTCATCAATTAAATCATAGTGATGATTTATTCGCTCGTAGACTCCATACTTTGCCGCATAGTCGATTTCTTCGACCTTAAAATCAATGTTGAGTTTGGTTTCATCAGCGGCTACAAATTGATCTAAGATGAATTGGTTTAATTCTTTTTCATCACCATTTTCATTGTAGTGGTGTACGGTTAAGGTCGCACCACTTCGTGTATTTTCTGCGATTGCTTCTTTGATTCCCCAGAGGTCTTCAAGCTTTGGAGAATATACCTTACTGGCAAAAACAATTTCTGCTCTATCATTGGTGCTGTACCAAGGATAGTCTTCTTTTATGTCTTCAACTTTGGCATCGGCTAGCGTAACTTTGACACGTTTTTTCGCATTTAAAAAAATCATTACATTTGCCCAAGCTCCTTTATGATCCTTTAAACTCAAATGATCTTTATGAATCAAGGTGAATGTTGGTGCTTGGTCATGAAACTGTGCTTCTGGGAGTACATCATCAAAGCGACAATCTTTAACCCGCTGTGTACCGTCATTAGCTGAGAATTGACCATTTAAAAATAGCAATTTGGTTAATGCGCCGTGGCCTAAACCATCATCCGTTGAGGCTTGTTGACCTAATAAAATATTTTTGTAATAGGGGCTGGTTGCATTGCTGACAGGGTTTTGAAAGTTTTCTTCAATCCAGTCTGAAGTCATGTGGGTAATATCAATACTGTCGAGCGCACTTCCGCCGTAAATTTTTTCGATGTATTGCTTTCGATCGGCTGCGTAGTTGCCAGTAATCACCCCTTCAAGGCTATACCATTTGGCTATCTTTTTATGACTGGCTAAGCCTTCTACATCCTTTTCAATCATCCAGCGGGTAACTAAAGAACCCATGCTGCCACTGACGATATTAATGCGCTCTACTTTTTCTTGTATCATTAAGTGTTTCGCATATTTTTCAACAATCATCGCATAACGAGGGATGCCACCATCCCATTGTGCGGTGACTTCTTTTAAATCTTGTTTGTCTTGTTCACTATAATAATCGGGAGGGGTATCACCATAGTAAGTCGTTGCTTGGGTAATATTGATAACGACCTTGTCTTTACTGGATGGGTAGTTTTGACCTAAGGCTTGAAATTTTTCTAAGGCTTCGTCAGGATGTTTATCCCCAAAAGTGCCAGACGCTTTATAACCATCTTTATCAAAGCCATGTACAAATAAGGTAAGGTTTTTAATTGTTTTTATTTTAGGGGCATTGTCACTCCCGCCACAAGCGGCTAAGGTTGCGATGATAAAAACCAGCCATGAAACAAACAAATAGCGTCTAAGTTTGGTAAGCATCTGGAATTCCAATTAGATTTATGAGGGTGGCTTGACTATATATCTTTTAAATCAGTCGTAACGTCCATATTTTGAGCACGATGCCTTAATATTTGATCCATTAAGGTGATTGCTAATTGGGCCTCGCAAATAGGTGTTGCGCGAATTCCTACACATGGGTCATGTCTGCCTTTGGTGATAACCTCCACTTCTTCGCCTTGAAGGTTCACGCTTCGCCCAGGTAGCCGTAGGCTAGAGGTGGGTTTGAATGCAGTATGTACGACAATATCTTGACCCGATGAAATACCACCTAGTACGCCGCCTGCATTATTACCAATAAAACCATCTAGCGTTATTTCATCACGGTGGACTGTGCCTTTTTGTGTAATAGAGTCAAATCCTGCGCCAATTTCTACCCCTTTAGCGGCATTAATGCTCATCATTGAATGCGCGATTTCAGCATCCAAACGATCAAAAATGGGCTCTCCTATCCCAGGTGGCACACCTGTTGCTACCGTGGTAATTTTCGCACCAATGGACTCACCTTCTTTACGTAAGGCATCCATATAATCTTCCATTTCAGCAACTTTACTTTCATCGGGCGAGAAGAAAGGGTTGGTGTTAATCACGTCCCAATCAACGGTTTCAATTTTAATTGGGCCAAGTTGAGATAAGTAGCCTTTGACTTCAATTCCATAGCGTTCTTTTAAATATTTTTTAGCTACGCCACCAGCTGCAACGCGCATCGCTGTTTCACGTGCAGACGAACGACCGCCACCACGGTAATCACGAAAACCATATTTTTTATAGTAGGTGTAGTCGGCATGGCCAGGGCGAAAGCTGTTCATAATATCGCCGTAGTCTTTTGAGCGCTGATCGGTGTTATGAATAATCATCGCTATTGGTGTGCCGGTGGTTTTACCTTCAAACACGCCCGAAAGTATTTGCACTTCATCTTGCTCACGGCGTTGCGTGGTGTGCCGGCTAGTGCCTGGCTTGCGACGGTCTAAATCGCCTTGAATATCCGTTTCGGATAGCGCCATTCCAGGAGGGCAGCCATCCACAATGCAGCCAATGGCAGGACCGTGGCTTTCGCCAAATGACGTTACTGTAAATATTTTTCCGTAAGAATTTCCAGACATAGCGCTTCTTCAATCTCTAATAATGACGTATTAAGACGATTATATCAGCATTGAAACCAATTCGCCTTTATCTGCGTATAATGAAGGTTATCCATTTCACGAAATTAGTCATTATGAAAAATGTTTTTGTTTTTTTGCTATTGGTGTTTACGCTTCAAACCCCTGTTGCTGCCAATGATTTAAAAGATCATTCTTCCCCCTACCTAGCCTTGCACGGCAACGACCCCGTTAACTGGATGGAGTGGGGTAAGCCTGCTTTAGAAAAAGCGCGTAAAGAAAATAAATTATTGTTTATTTCCATTGGCTATTTCTCTTGTCACTGGTGTCATGTGATGCAACGGGAGAGTTACTCTGACAAAGGTATTGCTAAAAAATTAAACAAAAATTATATTTCTGTGAAAGTGGATCGAGAGCTAAATCCTGTTTTAGATAAGCAACTGATTGAGTTTGTGCAAATTACCAATGGTACAGCAGGTTGGCCATTAAATGTATTTGTTACACCTGAAGGTCATCCTTTGGTGGGCGCTACCTATATGCCGCGCAATCAGTTTTCTAGCGTACTGGGTCAGCTTGACCAGAAATGGAAAAAGGAGCAAGTATCTCTTAAAGCACAAGCGCTGGATATGAGTAAAACCCTTAGCACGATGCTAAACAAGCAAGAGCGTATAACTAAGGGTAAAACGCTACAACAGTTGCAAAAAAGCTATGTAGCCACTGCGATGCAATATGCAGATAAAATGCAAGGTGGCTTTGGAGAGCAACGTAAGTTCCCACAGATACCACAACTGCTTGCCTTATTAAAACTTAATGCTAAATACAATAAAGATAAAGAAGTTGATGACTTTATCCAGCTGACTCTTAAGCAAATGGCAAGCAAAGGGTTACATGATGAGCTAGGTGGCGGGTTTTATCGCTATACCACTGACCCAGATTGGGAGACACCTCATTTTGAAAAAATGATTTACACCAACGCAATGATGCCTTTACTGTACTTTAAGGCGTATGAACAATACGGCAATGAAAATTACAAAATAGTGGCACTAGAAACCTTAGGCTTTTTAAACAACTCACTGAGAGGCGCAAGCAATGCGTTTATTGCCAGTTTGTCAGCGGTGGATAATAACAATGAAGAAGGTGGCTTTTACCTTTGGACACAGACTGAGTTGAAGAAGGTTTTGAATAAAGGTGAATTAAAATTAGCTAACCACTATTGGAATTTAAATCGCTCGAATGAGTTGCCTGCCGGTAATCTGCCAAGGCAAGCAATGACGCTAAAGGAACTCACTAAAGTACTCGGAAACAAGCCAGAAGCAACGCAAAAACTATTAACGTCAGTAAAGAAAAAACTAAAAGATTACCGAGAAAAAACACGTACTCTACCCCGAGATACTAAACTACTTGCTGGCATGAACGGCTTAGTGCTATCTGCATTTGCCAAGGGCATTGAATACAATCCTGATCTTAAATCAACAGGGAGCAAACTTTCCCAGTTTTTAATGAATTTATGGGATGGAAAAACATTACGACGTTCTGCTGCCGACTCAAAGTCTGGGACGTTGTATGACTATGCTGCTGTTTCTCTAGGTTTAATAGAATGGGGGAGAACAACCAAAGATGACAGAGCTAGCAAACTGGGGCAGGCGATAGCAAATACTGCATGGAATACATTTCATACGAAAAGAAATTGGATTGAAGACCCCGATAATTTGTTACCCAGTCAGGTGATTCAAGCACATATTGCTGATAGTTCACTCATATCAGCAGAAGCATTATTACTAAAAGCAAGCATACTTTCTGGACAGCAGACACTTATCAAAAAAGCACGCGAGGTTCAAAATATTATGACGCGCTCACTGGAAGTTGATAGTTATTCTTTTCCATCTTTATTGAGTTTGCATTGAGCAAAATCTGATTAAGCCCCATAATATTTGGCGTTGCCCCTTTATATAGACTTCTGCATGTACTTATCTCAAACAAATATTAAAGAGTTGCGTGAGAGAACTGATCAATATGGCTTCCAAATTGCTTTGGCGCCAATGCAACCAAGCACTTTTTTAAATGTTAAAATAGCTACAGATAAGCTTTATCAACAGTTAGTTGATGTCGGCATAACAGTGATTGTTGATGATCGTGGTCAAAAACCTAAAAATATGTTTGAGGTGATTGAGTTTTTAGGTATTCGTCATCGTGTTGTTATTTCCAGCCGAAGTATATCGGCTGGGGTTTATGAGTATAAGGATTTGCAAACAAATCAGTTTTGTAAAATCAAA
Organism: Thiotrichaceae bacterium; assembly: GCA_026989145.1. GTDB lineage: Bacteria > Pseudomonadota > Gammaproteobacteria > Thiotrichales > Thiotrichaceae > Cocleimonas. The sequence continues at coordinate 44,866 of JALSJU010000089.1, read as the reverse complement.
GAGGCTGAAGCCTTTCATTTTTTACAAAAACTAACTTTTTAAGAGTCCCTAATTCCAGAAAGAAACGCATTATCGTGTTTTCTAGCTGGAATTAGGGAGAGTTATAAAAGTAAACAGTAACTGCTCAGATTGTGCCTGAAATTCGTTAGTTCAAGGCGAAAAATGTGAGTTTACAAGTGTAAATGATCATTTTTTAACGCAGAAATAGCGGATTTCAGGTGCAAGCTGAGGAGTTACTAATTATTTAGCGTTGCTTACCATATAGTCAACCGCTGCTTTAACATCATCATCAGATAAATCTGCTCGGCCGCCTTTGGCTGGCATTGCCCCTTTACCCTTTAATGCTGTGTTATAAAGAGCCTCGTTTCCTGTTTTAATTCGTGTTTTCCATGCCTCTTTGTCGGCAAATTTGGGTGCACCAGCAACGCCAGTTGCATGACAAACAGCACAGGCTCCTTCATAGGTTTTTTTGCCGGCATCATCGGCGGCAGATGCACTGCTTGTAAAACTGAGTAGTAAACAGGTACTGAGGCAAAGTATGGATGAGTATGACATAGAGTTCTCCTAGTTAATTGTCATCACCATCATTTGACATAGATCAAGGTTTGTCAAATTAATTAATTAATTTTTAGTGAAATCACTGAGTATTTTCGGCATGAATTGTTAACTGCGGATAAGGAATATCCCAGCCGTTCTCGGTACAAGCATCGACACACCAGCGTTGAATAGCTCGGCGTAGGCGCATGTAAATATCAGCGACACTGCCTTTAAAATCTGCAACGACGACAAGGTTTAGGGATGAGTCTGCGGCAGATTCAAATTCCACACGAATATTTTGTACATCCTCTTTATAGCCTTCTTCAACGGCTCGTTCAGTGATGTATTTTTGCATAATTTCAACAATATCGGTGGTGCTTTTCATTTGATGTGTATAGCCAATCCCAAAGGTTTCTTTAATGCGAAAACTTTTTGATAGGTTCTTCGGTGACAAGGCCAAAAAATCAGCCATTTGATAGGTGGTTGATGCACCACCACGTTGTATCATTTGAATAAATTCTAAAGAAATACCCGTTACTTTACCGCGCATACCATCGCTAAGATGCACCCAATCGCCACGTTTACAAGGAAACCACGGCTCATTAGTGCCTATAGGGCGAGAGCGTAAATCGATCAGATCATCTATATCAATACGTTGTATAAGGCCGGTTACGGGGTTTTCTAGCAAAGAATACATATTGATATTTTTAACTTGCCAAGGAATGCCATTTAGCTCAATCCGTTCGCCTTCTCTGACTGGGCCGACGTTTAAGAATAATTCTAACTGACCCCAGTAACGAGGAATTGCGAGGCGTAATGTCCACGCGAAGGCTATTAAAAATAGGATGCCTAAACTAAATAAGACCCAGTCTTCTTCTAAATAAAAAATTATCATCGGTGCAATGATGACCAGTAAGAAGGTAAAGAGTCGATGCAATAGATCAATCACACGGAGCTGTACACCGCGTTTTTCGGCGCGATAGCCTTTGATAAATCGCGTAAATAAGTTATGCACAAGGCGCGAAAAGATTAGTACGCCTATAATAGAAAGTAACGCTTGAATAAGTGTCCAGCCACGTCGTTGAAAGAACTCTTTAAAGTAGCTTTCTGACTTTTGGGTAAAGCTTTTTTCTTGTGACTCAAGTTTTAATAGCTGAAGTTTTTTAGCTTGAATTTCGCTCTCGATAAAAACCAATTGTTTTGACCAGTTTTTATTCATTTTAACCAAGGCTTTTCTTATTTTTGGGTTTTTATTGGCTTGGTTCAGTTTGGCAATATTTTTTAATGCCTGTCTTGCTATTGGTTCTCGTTGTTTGTAGTAGGTGATTTTCTCACGTAAATTTGACTTTAGACGCACGTCGCTGGTGGCATGCTTCATTTCTTTTAATGCAGGCTCTATAAGAGAGAAAAGTTCTTTTTGTAAATTAAATGGTCGTGCTTTGCTTACTCGTAATAAGCTAAGATCAGTATCTGCTGCAATATTTTCAATATTAACCGTAGTTCCTTTGAGCTTTTTTTCTGCTTTTTCAAGAAGCTCTTTTATATCCGCTTTTTCAGTATTGGTGGAGGAGCTTTTTAGGCTAGCTCTTAAGTCGGTAATATCGCGGCGCAATTGATCTTGTAATTCAACAAAACTCAGCAGGGTTGAGAGTGTTTCATTGCGTGTGTTTTTAAGGGGAGGAGTGGATAAGGTGTTTTCAGTGAACTTATCTTGTTCAGCCCATAAAGTCGTGCTGATTAGACTACTTGAGGTAATTAAGGTAATCAGCAGTAGTATTTTTAAATATGTTTTAATCATTGGATTTTATACTTAAATCGCTTTTGAGAGTTCATCTAATAGTAGCTTAATATGGTTGTTATTGTGGTTTGCCGATAAAGTTACCCGTAAACGTGCGGTGCCTTGTTCAACAGTTGGTGGTCGAATTGCCGTTACTAATATGCCTTGTTGTTTTAATTGCTTACTTATCCTGAGTGCCTTCTTTGAATCACCGATTAAAATTGGTTGAATTGGCGTATCTGATGGCATAAGTTCTAAACCTAATTGATTAGCGCCTTGTTTGAATTGCTTAATGAGTGAATCCAGCTTTTCCCTTCGCCAATCCTTTTGTTGAACCAGCTTTAAGCTAGTTCGTGTAGCGGCTGCGATGGCCGGTGGCATGGCGGTAGTGTATATATAAGTTCTAGCCGTTTGGATTAAATACTCAATCAAATCATCACTACCTGCAATAAACGCGCCCGCTGTGCCGAAGGCTTTGCCTAGCGTTGCCATCAATATAGGCACGTGTTGTTGTGATAAGTTCTGTTGCTCAAGCAAACCTGCGCCATTTTTTCCTAAAACACCAAAGCCGTGCGCGTCATCTATCATTAACCAAGCTTTATTCTTTTCCGCAATTTCCGCCAACTCAGTTACAGGTGCGCAGTCGCCATCCATGCTAAATACGCCGTCACTGAGAATCAGTGAGTTGTCACTGCTTGTTTTTGCAAAACGCTTTTGTAGTGCATTTATATCATTATGCGCATAGCGCTGTAATTTTGCTTTACTTAGCAAGCTGGCATCAATTAAAGAGGCGTGGTTTAAGCGATCTGCAAATATGCTATCACCGCGCTCCATAATGGCATTAACCACCCCCATATTTGCCATATAGCCGGTAGAAAATAATAGTACACGTTCGCGCCCAGTGAATTCCGCAAGTTCTTCTTCAAGCAACTGATGCTCAATCGAGTGCCCATTAATTAAATGCGCTGCGCCGCTACCAACGCCGTATTTATCGGCCGCCTGCTTAAATGCAGTGATCACATCAGGGTGATTAGCTAAGCCTAGATAGTCATTACTGCAAAAGGTGAGTATATCTTTGCCATTAATTTTCATGGCGGGTTGTTGGGCGCTCTCAGAGATTAAAGGCGCGCGATAAAGATGCTGGGATTGTTTTTCTTTGAGGAAGGCTTTAAGTTTTAAAGGGGTGTTTTGCATTGTAGGCAAGCATAAATGATAGGCAATAAAAAAGCACCCGTAGGTGCTTTTTTATCAGAACTTAATTAGTTTATCTAATTAAGCGCCTTTCTTAATAAAGAAAGTGTACTCGCCGCCATCTTCGGCAGTAGAAACTAACTCGTTTCCAGTCTGCTTACAAAATGCTTCGAAGTCTTTAACTGAACCTGGGTCAGTTGCAATAATTTTTAGTACTTCACCTGCTTCTAGGCCGTTAATGCCTTTCTTCGCACGTAAAATAGGTAGTGGACAGTTTAAACCGCGTGCATCTAACTCTTCTTTGAAATCGCTCATTTGACTTCTTCTCCTATGTATATTAGTAAAATCTGATATGCGGCTGGTACTCTATCATTAAAAACCGTCTTACGCATCAACTTTTCAATGTTATGATTAACATCTCCTTATATACTAGGGTTAAAAAGGTAGATTTCAAGCGAAACTGGTCAAAAATTATGCAAATAGAATTTACAAAAATGCACGGTTTAGGTAATGATTTTATGGTGATTAATGCCATATCTCAGAATATTTCTCTCGCTAGCGAACAGATTCGTTTTTTGAGTAATCGTCATACGGGTATTGGTTTTGATCAGCTTTTACTTATAGAAAATAGCGATAAGCCAGAGGTTGATTTTCGTTACCGGATTTACAATGCGGATGGCGGAGAAGTTGAGCAATGCGGTAATGGCGCACGTTGTTTTGCACGTTTTGTGCGAGATGAAGGACTCACCAATAAGACAGAAATCACGGTCATTACTAAAACGGGCATCATCACGCTTAAAGTAGCTAGTGATGAAAGTGTTACTGTTGATATGGATAAGCCGACTCTTCACCCTGAAAACATCCCTTTTAAATGTGATAAAAAGTCCCTAACTTATCAATTAAAAATTGATATTAACTCGGCTGAAAACGTGGTCGAGTTTTGTGCTGTTTCGATGGGCAACCCTCATGCTGTCATAGTTGTTGATGATATTAATACTGCTCCAGTAGAGGCCATCGGCGAGGCATTGCAAGCACATAGAAGCTTCCCACAATCAGTGAATGTTGGCTTTATGCAAATTCATGATAAAGACAATATCAGCCTGCGAGTCTATGAAAGAGGCGTCGGTGAAACTCAAGCCTGTGGTACAGGTGCATGTGCAGCGGTTGTCGCAGGGCGTTTATTGGGTGTGTTAGATGAAAATGTGAGGGTGAATTTGTTAGGCGGTGAACTCAGCATTAGTTGGTCTGGCTCTGCACAAGGCTTTGATCATCCTGTGATGATGACAGGACCAACAGCGACTGTATTCAAAGGCATTATTACTTTATAATAAAATTTTAGTAACTACTCAGCTTGCACCTGAAATCTGCTATTTCTGCGTTAAAAAATGATCATTTACATGTGTAAACTCACATTTTTCGCCTTGAACTAACGAATTTCAGGCACAATCTGAGCAGTCACTGCCACTTTTAGTACTCGCTGAGTAGTTACAAATCTTATTTATTAATGAAATCTTAAAAATTAAAGTTGAAAAGAAAGGGGACGCATGAGCACATCAAGCAATACAAATACCGAGTTGAACCCAGATAGTACAATATTGGCTGATGCCAGCATGGACGAGAATATTCTTGCAGAATATTTAAGTAGCCATCCAGATTTTTTTCAACGGCACGCGGACTTACTTTTGAATATGCAAGTTCCCCACGGTACAGGAACAGCGTCATTAATTGAGCGACAAGTTTCGGTGTTAAAAGAAAAAAATAGAGACTTAGAAGAGCAGCTCAATGGCTTAATTCGTACCGCACGTGGTAATGAACAAATTGTTACTCGCTTACAACGCTTCACGCTGGAACTAATGCGCGCCGAAGGCATTGATGATGTTATTGCTTGTTGTCAAGAGATTTTACGTGAAGACTTTAATGCTGATTTTGTTACCTTAAAGATTATTGGTGGCGATGATACGATGCACTTTGTTGCTGATGAAAATCCTCTGTTACAACAATTTGATAAAATATTTGATTCTAAGCGGCCCATGTGCGGTCGTTTACAAGCAGAACAAGATGATTTTTTGTTTGCTAAAAATGCTGACTTGATTGAATCAGTCGCGCTCGTACCACTTATGGGTGCAGAAAAAATGGGCTTGTTAGCCTTAGGCTCAAAAGATGAGTCACGCTTTCATCCAGGCATGGGTGTGGTGTTTCTTAGTCATTTGGGTGAGTTGATTTCTACTAGTTTGTCGCGGCATTTGTAGATTTTAATAATACGATGTCGACAGCGTTACAACAATTTGCAGATTATCTCCAGCATGAAAAGCGTTACTCTGTTCATACCTTAACAGGCTATCAACGTGACCTTGGGCAGTTTCAAACATGGCTTAACAAAAAAAATGAAACGGCAAAAGTAATTGTTAAAGCCGATAGCCTCGATATTCGACAATGGGTCGCTAGCCTTCATCGGCAGGGGGTAGGTGGCATAACGTTACAACGCAAGTTGTCATCGTTGCGCAGCTTCTACCAATTTTTGATTCGTAAGCAACAATTAAAAAATAATCCTGCAGTCGATATACGTGCGCCAAAAACAAGTCGTACCCTGCCTGATACTTTAGATGCCGAAATGCTCACTCAATTGCTTGAAATCCCAGGTGACAGTATTTTAGCAATACGCGACCGCGCAATTATGGAGCTATTCTATTCATCCGGCTTACGCTTATCTGAATTGACAAATTTAGATGTTGAACATATTGATTTAGATGAAGGCACCCTAAGAGCAATCGGTAAGGGCAATAAAACCCGCATTTTACCTATCGGTAGAAAAGCCCAAGAAGCGTTACTCAAATGGAAAAAAAACCGCACGATTTTATCTAAAGACAATGAAAACGCGTTATTCGTTAGTCAGCGTGGCACACGTATTAGCACTCGCTCAGTTCAACAACGACTAAACCACTGGCGCAAAAAGCAAGGCTTAGAACAACACATTCACCCACATAAATTACGTCACTCATTTGCCAGTCATATTTTAGAATCATCCGGTGATTTGCGCGCGGTACAGGAGCTGCTAGGCCATGCCGATATCAGCACTACGCAGATTTATACTCACTTAGATTTTCAGCATTTAGCGAAAATTTATGATAAAGCGCATCCTCGGGCGCGTAAGAAGGATTAATGTTTTATAGGTTCGTTGTTGCTAGACGATAAGTAATCTTGCCTCAAAACTGTGGGTCTATCTATAAAGTCAAAAATTAACTTCCATAGTTCTGCTTAATAAGCCTGAAATAGGTGGCAACAGAGAGCGTAACCCAAACAATAGAACGTAAAATCATCGCCTTAAGTGTTCTGTCTTCAAATAGACCGCCACCAGCTATATGAAAGCCAAATGCTGCAAAAACAAATAGCGTTACTAGCGTGATAATAATTGTCAACCATGTGGCCCAGCGTTTATGAAGCCAGATTCCAATGCCAGCAATAATGTAGAAAAAGCCAAGAATAAAGTTAGACCATAGGACAAAGGGAACATAATTGCCTGCTGCAACACGATCAACTCCATCAATGAATAAAACAGCCCCACCAGACTTTAATGTGAGCAGACCAAATAAAATAGCGATTACTGCAAGAATCTTAAGACCCATACATTTTTTTGCATTTAAATTAGTCATAGTACTAACTCCTTATTAAATTGTTTAAAAGTAGATAACGTTTACTTGTTTTGTAATATCAGCATTAAGAATAAAGCTAGCTTTTGAAAATTTTGGACGATTGCGTAAACCAATTGATTTGTAATTACTAATACCAATACCTTCGATAGGTAAGAGAAATCCTTTGTCTATTTTCTTATTTTGGTTTTCATCATGCAGAATGTTAATGGCATAACGACCTTCGGGTAGGTTAGAAAAGGTTACTGCAGAAGCCCCTGATTTAATTTTACCTTGTAGCTGCTTGTAGAATTTTTGGTGATTTTCATCGGGAAGAGCGCCATCTTTATTGTACAAGGAGAATTGAACAATGCCTTTTGAATTTCGTAAATGATTAACCTTCACAGTGAGTGAATAGCTTTTCTCAGGAGCATCACCCCATGAAACTGCACTCAAGAAAACAAAGAAAGAGAGAAAAACTATTTTAGTTATAAATGACATCGTAAGACCCCAAAAGTAATAGGAAAAGTAATAGAACTTGTTTGAAGCATAAACGGCTAAGATGAATTAAATCTTAAAAATCACTCAATATTGAGCATTAATAATAGTGGTTTTAAGGTTCATTTCAGCTTTTCTTAGTAGATTTAAATTAATTACTAATCAATTATATTAAGGAGATAAAACGATGAATAATTCTGTAGGAAAGTGGAATATCGCAGTGGGCTTGTCAGTAATGGCAGGTTTTATGGTATATGGATTTGTTCTAATTTATTTAAGGGATTTTTCATCTAATAAAGAAGCTTGGATAGCGGCAAGTCATACAGGGCAACATTTTGAAGCACGTTTAGCACATGTGCATGGAAATTTATTTAGTGTGTTAAACATTATTTATGGTTACTTATTATTAACGTTAGCAATCCCCGCCGTTTATGCAAAATGGGTTTCTCGGTTAGCTCTTGCTGGTTTGTTAATGCCTATTGGTATTTTTGCTGAGTTATACTTTGGCTTACCTTTTTACCTAGTGTTGGTAGGCGCTATTTCAATCGTTTCAGCTACAGTATTGTTGGCCATTGGTGTCATCAAAATGAAATAGGATTCGTGTTTAGATTAATTAATTTTTGTAACTACTCAGCTCACACCTGAACAGTTTCTGTTCACTTTTATACTAGCGGAGTAGTTACTGAATTTTTAATATTTGTGGCTTATTAGTTATGCAGAAAAATAAGCAATAATATTAACCAGCACTGTCAATATAATTGAACCGGCTAACATTGCTTTCCAAGGAAAGAAAACTTTAACGCTGGGTTGCTTGTCATCTTCATGCTGTTCAATTGAGCGTCGTGCATTCTCTTCAATTTTGCGTTGCATTTTTGCGGCTGCATTAGGAAATAATAGCGGAAGCACATTCATGATAATGGTTAAAACGATTGAACCAATAATGGAATAGATGAGGAAGTTATTCATAATATTTCTCTGATTTAATGCTTTCGTGGGTGTTACGCTCTCACCCTATAACATGCCGAAGTCGAGATCTTCGCTGCTGGTTTCAGCGCCTTCATCCTTCTCTGCAGTCGCTTCAATGACTGCGGCTTGTTCTAGTTTAGAATAAGAGACACGATTTTCTGCGCCAATCATTAACCAAATGGTTTCATCTTCACCTTGCATCACAAAGGCGGGATCAGGGTCTACGCCTCCACGATAGCTGAATGATGTTTTAAAGATTATGCCGCTTTTAATTTCTTTTAAAAAATCTTCATCCATGCCATCTGTACTTTCTAACGCGTAAGTAAGGCGAATGCTATGATCGAGAAATTCTTCAGCCGTAATGGTCTCTTCTAAAGGCATACCCGCATCAAAGCTAGACGGAACTTTTTTAAGTTTGTTGCCATCAAAATCAACCGGCGTAATATCTTTGCGACAAACCCATTCACCATCAGGGTTGATATAACCTGATGCCGTTCCACCGAAAGGTACTAGGGTTTTACCGTCATCCAGCAGGGTTGCTAGATTGCATTTATTGCCATCCATATCGAGCGTTTCAATCTTGCGCGAGCCATAAAGCTTTGTGCGATCTACTTTATGAATCGTACAATCAAAGCTGGCTTTGCCTAAGGTGAATGTGAGTGATCGTGCCATTTAAATCCTGCCTTTTGGCAATAGAGTATAGCCTGTTCTTGGTTTATATGAAAAACCTCGTTAGAACCCTAATCCCCAGATAGAAAACACGATGATTGTACAAGCCTTTGGTTCGTGTTTCTATCTGGGGATTAGGGTAGAATCATCCAACCGCCACTTATCAGGATAAATAAATGCCTCAAAATAGAGAAATAAAATTTTACGATTTAAAAGAGCTAGCAATAGAACCTGAACAAATTGCACAAGATTGGTTAAATGCTTCTGCTAAAACGGCAAGCAATAAAGATTTTGAGGGGCATTTTAATCTTATCTCAAAGAAGGTTCGAGTAACGGGTGTACCGGGTTTTGACGAGGGCATCAGTTATGATGACTGGGCGAGGCAGTCTGAACAAGAGTTTAAAGATAATGTTCTTGATAAAGTTACTTATGATGGCTTAAAAATGTCAGCCCATAATGATAAGCAAGTGATGTTCAAAACAATGGAATCAGTATTTGCTAACGATGGTAGCCATAGAAGTCATGGGGTTGAGATTTTATTAGAGAAAGAAGAAGATGGTGTTTGGCGTGTGATTCAAGAACGAGTAATGACGCACGATGAATGTAAGCACGTTGGTTTAATCGCTTAGAGTATACTTAATAGGTTTAAATAATATGACTGAAAAGAAAAAGTTTGACCCCAATAATCCTTGTTTATTTTGCAACCCAAAACCCCATGAAATTATTAAAGAAACAGAACATGCAGTCTTAATTACCGATTCTTTTCCTGTTAGTAACGGGCATTGTTTGGTGGTTCCTCGTCGGCATATTGAGACTTACTTTGATTGTAGCGAGGAAGAAAACCGACAATTTCGCGAGTTGATTTTATACGCCAAGCAGTATGTGGATGAGAAATATTCACCGGATGCTTATAATATCGGTATCAATAATGGCTTAGTCGCTGGTCAGAGTGTTTTTCATTTACATATTCATATCATCCCGCGTTATGACGGTGATGTAGAAAACCCCAAAGGTGGGGTACGTTGGGTGATTCCTAAAAGCTCGCAATACCAATTGCCAGAGGCATGAATTTAAGGGGAAAGGCTTATAGTGTTTTACCTATTAAAAAGCCTAAGGGTTTAGGCATGGCAATGATATGGGGCATTTCCATATTAAATAATGAATAATCTACCTATTGGTTATATATATTAAATTACTCGGGTTTGTTAAGTTAAAACCTAATACAGAGAGGAAAATGAAATGGCTAATCAAGTTTACACAGTAAAGTCAGGCGATACACTTGGAAGTATATCAACACGCTTTGGGGGTTCCCCTCAAAGTATTGCTAATGCTTCAAATCGTATTAATATGAATAACATTCAAGTTGCCCAGAAGCTTTTTATTCCTCTAGATACACACGAAGGTATAGCATCTATTATTTCAAATCAATCTCTTGATACTGCAAAGCCAATAAATGTAAATAAGGAAGGCTTTGTTACAGATCTTAATATAACTAAAGACCGAGCAACTAATTTGGAGCATGGCACTTTAAAAGAAGTAAATGCTATAGTTTTACATCGTACTGCTACTTCAGGATATAGCAAGCCAAAAGGTACAACAGGAGCTCATTTCTACATTTCGAAAGATGGTGAAATACACCAGACAGCTAGTTTAAACAAGAAAACTTGGCATGTCGGTAAAATTAAATCTAAATGCAAAGCCAATAACACTTGTTCATCTCAAGAAGCTCAAAAAATAAAATTATTTGGTTGGAATCCTGCGAAAATATATAACCATGAAAAAATAAAACCCTATGTTGATCGTTATCCAACTAATCATGATTCTGTAGGTATTGAAGTTGTGGGAGGTTATGACGCAAAAACAAAAGAGTGGGAGGCCGTTACGGAGAAACAAAAGGTCTCAGTAAATAAATTAATAGATTTTTTAGAAAAAGAATATAACCTTCGAAAAGAAGATCGTTATAACCACGAAGATGTATCTTATAAAACAGCAGGAGAGGGGGCCACTGTTGAAAAGATAGTTGTTGACTAAATAATAACAAGGTAAAGTAGTCTTATGGTCAAATATATATCAATATTTATACTTTTTTTAGTTCTTTTATCTTGTAACTCTACGGATAAGGTTAATATTTTAAGAGTAAACAAAAGTATTTATACTGGTTCTCAGGCAGACCCCTTGGCCAAATCTTGCTTAGACTGGAAGCTTACTGTAAATCAGGTTAAAACTATTTTTAAACTCTCTAAAAAAATTAAACAAGGTCAACTTTACCAGCATTTTTACCAACTTCCTTGTGAAATAGAGGGTGAAGCCTTGCTTAATGGTAAGCCTATTAACTTTGTGGTTAATGCAGCGTCATATATTAGTATAGATACAGGTGATTCCTATTTTTATAAAGGTTGTGATAAGGATAGATGCAAACATTTATTTTTAATGGTGCCAGAGACTTAAGTAAGGCTATTAGTCTGTAATATCCTGTCAGGATTTTTGGGTTTTAAGTTTTATTAGGGAAGGAGTATTGAATAGAACTTAGGGGGCTCACACTAGTTTTTATTAAATCATGAACATTAGAAAATAAAAAAGCGGACAAAAATGCCCGCTTTTATAATTTTGCAGAAATAAAATTATTTCTGCGTGTCGTTAGCAGTACCCCCGTAAAACTAACAACGATTCAGCATGGTAGGAATTTGATGACCACTTTATGTAGCTCAATTATATTTATTTGTTAAAATTCCTTACCAACAAGTCACATCACAAACCCCTTTGAAAAAGTGACTACTTGCTGAAGTTGTTAATAGAATAGACCAGCTTGCCTGAATCAAAGCTGAATAGTTAAAATTTATTTTTTTATTTATTTTTTGTATTTCAGGTAAAGCTTATGATTCTTAATCTTTCACCTTTAATAAATACTTAGTCGACACTAAGGCTGTCTTAAATGCCCCAATGCCTTCTTTTTTTGGACAGCAATAAACGCCGTGATCATCAATATAGGCTTGTGCGGGTGGCTTGGCTGATTTTGTCCAGATTTCATCGTAGCTAAAATTGTGTTGATCGAGCCAGGCTTTGATGGATGTTGCCATTTTATCTGACTCTTGCTGGTTTTTTATTTCAGAAAAACGTGCTGTGAGGATGAGTATTTTTGAAAATTCAGCAAGCTCACGTGTAAAGTCTACCGCGCCATCAATGGGTTCGCCAATATCTGTTTTTCCTTTGGTGTAGGTTCGATCCGCGAGTACGCCATCAAGGTCGAGACAAATCGTTGATTTACCGGTTGATTTAAAACTATTTCGACGAGCACTGGCTTTTTTAGTTTTAACCGGTTCTTCTTTTATGGTGCTGCGACGCGTTTTTCTTGGGGTTAAATCTTGCTTGCCTGCTTTGGGCGGAGGTGGCCCAGGAACAACGCTAAGAATCGCATCAATCGCTGCATGCCCATCCAGCCATGGATCATCTAGCCAATCATCACCGCTCCAAACTTTGCCGTAATGTTCGCGGGTGTGGTGTAAACCTGGCAGGCGAAACCATGAGCCAAGACTACCTTCTTTCACTTTTTTGGGAAAAGTTTCTGGCTCTTCATCTAAGTTATTGCTTTCCCATTGGGTGACAAAACTTTTTGCCAGCATGTATACATCTTCGGTGGGGGCGGGGTCTTTAAACAAGACCCATAGGTGGTAGCCACCTGCACCGTTAGTGTCTATTAGTAAAGGATCATAGCCCATTTTTTGAAAATCACGCCACCATTTGAGGGCACCGTTTAGATTGCGTCGAGCGTGGTCTTCGGCTGCGACCGAGTCACTATCGTGGCAGTCAATGTCTATGCCTAGCCATTTGCTGGTTGTTTCTTTGGATTTTTCATGTAAACCAATTATTTGTGGCTTGTGATGATGACGACTGGCGAAATGGCGCGTAAGCTTATCTAAAGTAACCATGTCTTCGCCACGCATATCTTTGCGTGGTAGGGTCATTGCTTTGTAATCGCGACCTTCTTTGATTCGTTCACTAGGAGTGAGTACGGAATATTGGCCCCATACATCCTTGCGGTTGACCATATTTTGCATTGCCCATTCGGCAAGCTCAGTGGCGCGTTCTTTCCATTCTTCGCCGATAATTTCGTGTTTGGTTGCCATTCTTTTATTAGGTTTCTGATCTAGGTTTCTAGTAATTTCATGTGTCGTATATAAGCTGGCTTCCATTGTACGCCAGTGAGCTTTTTTAAACTGTCGAGTAATTCGTCATTGGGGATTGCTTCTAATTCGTAAATATTACCAATCGTAATCCATGTTTTTGCGGTGAAAGCACTCTTTCGCCAGTTAATTTTATCTAGCTCTAAGGGGTTATCACAGTGAGGGCATAACAACGTGGTGCTAACGTTTTTCAGCTCATTCTTACAAGAAGTGCAACGACTTTTTTTCAGGTTAGCACCTGAAACAAATTGTGTAGCACTAGTGCTATGCAAGGCGATATAGCAAAAAGGCTTATCTGGTTGGGGGTCTAGTTCTATATCTGGAGAGCAACCCATAAAGGTGAAATAGGATAAGAAGCTTTCGCCTACTGCATAGTGGTTATTTCCAAGCGAGCTTGTTAGTTCCATTCCTAACAGCTTTAGGTGGTTTAAGTGTTTCTTCAAAGTATTTAAATCAACCACAAGATCTGGCTCAGCAGGGTAAAGCATTAATTTATATTCACTCATCATTGCACCCACTTCTTTCTTTTGCTCATTTCTCATGCAAGTTTAACCGACAAAGTGCGCATTATAACGGAGCTTGGCACCAGCGGTTAATTTAAAAGAATAAGCGTTTCTTCGTGCTCGTCATCCTAAAAATAAGTCTTTTGATGCGCTCATAAGTACGGGTTTAACGCCATTTAGCTGATTATTCACTGCATTAAAGACACCATAAAATAAAAAATAAGCGGTGTGACATGAGAATAGCGAAATGAAAACATTAAAATTATTAGCACTGCTAGCAACAATAACATTAAACTTAAGCGTTACAGCTGAGGAGTCTTTATGGCTAGATGTTGCGCCTGTTGAGAGCAATACGCAATCAATCGTTGCCGGTCTAGCACAGCATAATAATCCATCTCATTTGAATGCTAGGGCCTTGATGCTAAATGCGGTCCGCATGAAAAATGCCCTTCAGCAGCCACAGCTAATTAGTTTACCACTACCAAATGGCGAAATGATTAAGGTAACTATTGAGTCTGATAATATCTTACCTGCCGCATTAGCAAGAAAATACCCCGCTATTCAGTCATACCGCGTTTTACCAAACAAGCAGCTCATCTCTGGACGTTTAGATATGACGTCAAATGGTTTTCACGGCATGTTACAACTGCGCAATGGTGAGACCGTTTTTATTGACCCCGCAAGGACAGAGAATACTTATGTCGCGTACAATAAGCATGAGCAGCATCAAGATAAAGCTTACTCTTGTGGCGTAGATCATGCGGATTCTACAACCCCCATGATGTCTGGTATTACAACGTTTAATAATGATAGCCTTATTGGTATTAAAGCTAAGTTCAGCACAACAGCATCAATAATTAACTACCGCATTGCAATTGCTGCAACCGGTGAATATGTTAAAAAATCAGGTGGAACGGTTGCCAGTGCGCTGGCCGCAATTTCTACAACCTTGGCACGTGTTAATCAAGTGTATGAAAGAGATTTGGGTATTCATTTAACACTGGTTGAAAATAATGACTTATTAATTTATACCGATGCACAGTCTGACCCTTTTGATGCCTCAGACCCAGTCGGCTTAATTCATCAAAATCAAACGAATACCGATCAAGTCATTGGTACGAATAACTATGATATTGGGCATTTATTTACAACAAACAGTGGTGGTGGAGTGGCCGCCATTGCCAGCCTTTGTAACGATTCTCGCAAGGCGTTAGGGGTTTCGGGTATCACTAATCCTTTCAATGATAGCTTTAATATTGATTTTGTTGCGCATGAAATAGGTCATCAACTCGGAGCAACGCATACTTTTAACAGTACCGAAGGTTCATGTTCTGGTACGCGGACTAAATTCAGCTCATTTGAGCCGGGTAGCGGTTCATCGGTAATGGCTTACGCGGGTTCTTGTGGTGTGGATAATTTACAATCAAACTCTGATGCGATGTTTCATATTGGTAGCATTGAACAAATCAGGTCTTATACCCAACAGGGTTTAGGTGCAAGCTGTGGCGTACGCAGTACTGCGCCAAATCAGGCTCCAATTGCTGATGCTGGAGCAGACTATACAATTCCATCACGTACACCGTTTGAGCTAACAGGAAATGCACAAGATTCAGATTATGATAATTTAGTTTACGGTTGGCAACAAATAGATGCAGGGTCAAACTCTTTTGAAGGGGAAGACAAAGGGGATAACGCATTATTTAGGGCCTATGTTTTAAATGATAATGCTACACGTACTTTCCCAAGTTTAGACAGTTTATTGCCACGTAAAGTAATAAAAGGTGAAACGCTACCGACACAAACGCGTCAGCTTAATTTTAAATTTGTGGTTCAGGATGGCTTTAATTCAGCGCGCAGTGATGCCATGAAAATTAATGTAAAGCGCACAGGAAGCCGTTTTGCACTTGAAAAACCACGTGCTTACTATGCCTTAGGAAGAAGCCACACGGTTAAGTGGAACGTAGCAAACACGGACAAAGCACCAATTAATTGTGACAGCGTTGATATTGCATTGTCTGTTGATGGTGGTTATAGCTTTCCGCATGCTTTACTTGCGCATGTGCCTAACACGGGTAGCGCCAGTATATTTTTAAAGACAACTTTACCTGAAGTTTACCAAGCAAGATTTAAAGTGAAGTGCAGCGATAATATCTTTTTTGACATCTCAAATAGAAATATTAGGTTAATTTTGAACGATGTAACAGATGCGCCAGAGCAAGGTTTTGAAAATGATTTGCTCGATACGTCAGTTAACCAGAAAGCACAAAAGGAAAAATCAGCTGGTTCAAGCGACTTTGTTTTATTTGCACTTATGCTAGTCGGTTTTATAGCACGAAAGCGACTATTTTTTAGAGTTAGTTATCAGTGTCATGTAATGTGATTAGTGTAAGGTTTTGTTGTTATTAGTGACTTTACTCTCACTAAACAATCGATTTACATCAACCGCATCTAATTGGTATTTTGTATTACAAAATTCACAATTAATACTGATTTCGCCGTGTTCAATAACAATATCATTAGCTTCTTTTTCGCCAAGAGAAAAGATCGTGTCCTCAATTTTTTGTTGAGAGCAGCTGCATTCAAAATGGACATTTTTTGGCTCATATAAACGTAGCTCTTCATCATGATAAAGGCGATTTAACAATGTTTCTGAATCCAATGTTAGTAGCTCTTGTTTTTTAATGGTTTCTGCTAATACGGTTGCATGTGTCCAATTATCCGCTTGGGCCACCTTATCTAATTTGCTTTCAGGTAAGCTTTGTAACATCAATCCGGCTACGCGGCTTTCATCTGCAGCAAGCCATAGCTGTGTTTTAAGTTGTTCGGACTGAGCAAAGTATTCTTTAAAGCATTCAGCCAAGTTTTCACCATTTAGAGATACCAAGCTTTGATAGCGTTCGCCCTTTTGTTGACCTTTTTTTTGGGTGTTTTCAACGCTAATTACAAGTGTGCCTGTGCCAAATAATTGCTTAAAAGATGTTTTGTCAGGAATATCGCCTTGCCAGTGTGCGATACCGCGTATACCTGCGTTTGAATTTGCTTGTACAACAAGCATAGTGACCGGCTGGGTACCACGAATTTGTAGTGTTAATGAGCCATCGAACTTTAGAGATTCTGCCAATAAACTAATTGCTGCAAGTGCTTCACCTAAAACATTTCTAACCGCTGGAGGGTAGTTACTGTTGGTATCTTGAATTTTTTGCCAAGTTTCTTCTAAGGATACCCATTCACCACGGGTATGGAGATTTTCAAGTGTGAAGCGCTGTACAGAGTTTGTCATGTTTATTGCCTAATGGGTTTATTTGTGGCAATTATTACATGGTCAGCCCGCTGCGCTTAGAACTTTGTTGACTATGTGGGAATTAAGCATTTTTAGTATATGGGAACGAGATAATATTACTCTCACCGCCCAACTGTTCGGCACTTTCTACAGTGGTTTCTCCATTTTTCGCTTGGTACATTTTCTTATCAGCAAAATCGACAAGCTGCTCTACCGTATCGCCATGCTCAGGGTATGCCGCAACACCAATACTGGCGCCTACTTTTAATTTTTTTCCTTCAATATTCATCGGGTAAGAGACGATAGCCGTAAATTTATTAACAATTTCTTCGGCTTCGATCAAACCACCTTTATCAAGCATTAAACCGACGAGATATTCATCACCACCTAGGCGTGAAAGACAGTCACCTTTTATTATAGTTTGCTCCAAACGCCTTGCGATTTTGACTAGTACCGCGTCACCACTAGCATGACCATACGTATCATTAATAAGTTTAAAGCCGTTTAAGTCAATAAATAGAATCAACAATACTTTATCTGCCTGCTTTGCTATTTGCAGATTTTTTTCAAGTTTTTGAATTATATAGCGTCGATTTGGGAGTGCTGTAAGTTCATCATGATTAGCTTGGTGAGCATAGTCGCCTGCCTCTTCAGTTTTTACTTCTAATAACTCTTTTAATGATTGAGTAAGTAGAAAATTTTGGCGAAGATGCCGATTTCGAAAGATTTGAGTAAATATTCCTGTTGCTGCTCCACTGCATAAAAATAGAATATTAACGAAGAGATCGGTGGTAGCTAATCCATTTATGTGAGCCACATAAGCGTATGAGCTAATAATTATAGTTACTCCTGACAAGGCGACTTCCGTACGCATGAACAGCCAAGCAAACATCAGCATTATCACTATAATTAACCCAACAAAGTAGACAGTAGCCGCATGATCTGTAGGAGAAGCAAGGTGAATCATTAGAATAATACTTGAGGCGGCAATTAGGCTAATGCTAAAAATAATAGGATTGTAAAAACGAATAAACAATTCTTGGTAAGCAAAGCTAACAAAGAACAATGATAACGATGATAGTACAACTACACCTCGAATTACAATCATCTCTGAAAGGGGTAAAGAAAGCGCATATGCATCAGCTGCCAAAAAAACGATGCATAATAAAGAACCTAATATAGCAGTTGCCCGTGCTGAGCTACACATCTCAGGCTCTAAATAAGTTTGGTACTCTCTTACATCACTTTTCATAAGAGTTTGCTAACCGGCGTTAGGAAAAACAATCACAGAGTTACTCGGCTGATGCGCCCGAATCACAGGTTCTTTACGACCATGCTTAGCCTTATACATTTGATCATCTGCTACTCTGATTAAACTTTCAATGGTATTACCATGAATTGGGTAGGCTGAAACTCCTATGCTTGCCCCAATTTTTATTTTTACACCGTCAATATTTATATCTTGTGAAATCAAAGATATAAATTTTTGAGCCATTTTTTCAAGATTAGTTAAGGTGCCTTCTTTCATTAACAGACCAATTAAAAATTCATCGCCACCAAGGCGAGATATTTGATCGCCTTTTCGTGTGGCAAGTTCTAAGCGTTGCGCAACAATTTTTAATACCTCATCACCTGCAGCGTGACCATAAATATCATTAACTTGCTTAAAACCATTGAGATCTAGAAACATCAAAGCCATAACCTTGTTTTTATTTTTCGCAGTTTCTAACATTGCTTCGAGCAATTTAGTGATGTGCCGACGGTTTGGTAGCCCCGTTAATTCATCATGGTTAGCAATAAAAGCATTTTGGTCAGCTTCGATGGTTTTCTGTTCAACTGAAGCTTCTAACGATTGCTGTAGCAAAAAGTTTTGTAGTAAATAGTTATTACGAATATGTTGTGAGAAGTAACCTATACTGGTTGCACCCATTAAAAATGCTATATTGATCCACATATGAGTTACAGGTATTTCTTTTTGAATGGCTACGAAAGCATATGACGAAATAATAGTTGTGATTAATAAAGCAGAGGTGCGAATACTAAAATAAGACCATGCGAAAATCGTCATTATAATAATAAGGAGTGTTGCTAAATAAATGTTTGAGGCATAGTCAGTGGGTAATGCTAAGTAGATAGAAACCACAACACCAACAGCTGCAACCAAGTAAATACTGGACATAATATAGTCATAATACTTATCAAAGTAACTTTGGTAGGTCAGCACGAAGCCAAGCATAAGGCCCGCGATAACGATGCCTCGAATAGCCAATACATCGGATAGTGATGAGCTTAAAGCAAAGAAATCAATGGTAGAAAAAAGAACGAATAACACAGCCCCTAACATGCACATGCTACGAGAGTTTTTTAATCTATCTGCTGAGATATACGCTTGAAAAGCATCTTTTTGGGAGGCTATTTTCTTATCCATACCAGTATCTTTATTTTTATTAGCTTGATTAGAAGTAAAGAGTGACATTGCCCATGTACTCTTTTTTTATTTTTAAGTTATTGGATAGGATAACTTAATTTTATTTTCAGGTCTGTTTTAGCCGATAGGTGGTATGAATAACTTACTACGATCTGGTACGAGTGGTATGACGAGTAAATAGGGATGAAATTTTTACCATTGATTCCTATAAGTTCTTTTATTGTAAATCGCAGTTAAAAAAGGGTGAAGATATTCTTCACCCTATATTTTTCATACCGTTTAATGGTGTGTAGGATTAATTAGAATTGATAACCAAATTTTACGAGTGCTCTAGCATTATCAAAACCTGTCTTTTTCCCTGCTATTTCAAATTTTTGTGCTTTAACATAACGCGCCTCTGCACCAAGGAACATGTTATTAGGTAGATCGTACCGACCACTCGCACCAATACCAAAGGTGAATATACCATCATGGCCAGAAGAATTTTTAACCTTGGTGTATCCTACTGAAGGGCCAAAGCCTGCGGTAACCTTAGGCGCTACTTTATACATATGGTGCGGGTTTAGTTCGAATGCTTGGGTTTTGAAACCATTCTTATCGCTTTGTAAATAGCTTATGCGCTGTCTAATAGTGTGGTTTGGTGCTTTTAATAGTGGGCAGTTGATTGAAACTTCAAGTCCCATGGGTGAAAAAACATCTTGGTTATCATCTTTTGCCTGCATTGCACCGCCAACAATTGCTATAGCTGTATTAGTTTTATAGCCAGCCTTCGTAATGGGTAAAACCTGCCAGCCTTTTGCTTGAGTGCTAAGTGGCAAGACTATTGCTGTTATTAATAATGTCGTGGTCAATAAAGTGGTACGTTTCATAAGGATGCTCGCTGCTTTAAGTAATTTTAGTGGTTAAAAAATAAGCATTATACAGAGAGTTAATCGTTAGGTCTGTAACCTAACTCACATACGTTATTCGATCCCTATTAACTCAACATCAAAGATCAAAACAGAATTTGGTGGAATAACCCCGCCTGCACCACGCTCACCATAACCAAGTTTTGCGGGTATGATCAAAGTGCGTTGCCCACCCACTTTCATGCCCTGCACGCCTCGGTCCCAGCCTTTTATGACACGTCCTGCGCCTAATGGAAATTTAAAGGGCGTACCACGTGTTCGTGAACTATCAAACTGTTTGCCGTGAAAATCATTGGCTTTGGCATCAAATAACCAGCCAGTGTAATGGACGGCAACGGTTTGGCCTTTTTTGGCTTCTGCTCCTTTACCGACTTTTACGTCATTTTTAACCAATGCTGTCGGTGCTTCAGCAACTTTTTTATCAACTACCGGCGCGGCGTAAAGTGATGTGAGGTTTCCAAGAGCTAAGGTCGAGGTTAGTGAAATCGCTATTAATATTTTCTTCATTTTTATTCCTAAGTTAGGTTATTGTTAAATTGAAATTAGGTAAAGTCTAAGCTTTATCTAAATCGAATGTTTCATGCAAACTGCGGACAGCAAGTTCTAAATATTTCTCATCGACGACTACAGATACCTTAATCTCAGAAGTAGATATCATGTGAATATTAATATTTTCATCCGCTAAGGCTTTAAACATATCGGTTGCGACACCTGCGTGAGAGCGCATTCCTCCGCCGATAATGGACACTTTGGCAATTTTGTCATCACCGCTAACATTCTTTGCGCCGAGCTTTTCACCGGTGGCTTTTAGAATATTCATCGCTTGCTCGTACTCGTTACGATGTACAGTAAAGGTAAAGTCAGTTGTGCCATCTTTGCCAATATTTTGCACAATCATATCAATTTCTATATTGGCTTCGGATATACAACCGAGTATTTTGAATGCAACTCCCGGTTGGTCAGGCACGCCCGTTATGGTGAGCTGAGCTTCATCTTTATTAAACGCTACACCGCGTACTAAAACTTCTTCCATTATGTCTTCCTCACGCGTTACTAGCGTACTTTTTCCGTCATCGCCGTCATCAAAGCTAGATAACACTCGAATCGGCATATTATATTTATGGGCAAACTCTACGGCTCTAATTTGTAAGACTTTAGAGCCTTGACTTGCCATCTCTAACATTTCTTCCAAGGCGAGTTTAGGGATGTGTCGAGCCTCTGGAACCATTCGCGGGTCAGTGGTGTAAACGCCATCCACATCGGTATAGATTTGGCATTCATCGGCTTCCAGCGCTACCGCTAATGCGACAGCAGTAGTGTCTGAACCACCACGGCCTAAGGTAGTAATATTACCTTCGCTATCAACTCCTTGAAAACCCGCTACTACCACGACTTTGCCCGCATCAAGATCGGCTTGGATTTTACTGCCGTCAATTTTGCTGATACGTGCTTTACAAAAGGCGCTGTCAGTTATTAATCGTGCTTGCGTACCCGTGTATGATTTTGCAGGGTAATCTAAAGCTTCTAAAGCGAGGCTTAATAGGCCGATTGTGACTTGCTCACCGGTGGATAAAACAACATCCTTCTCGCGGGAGGAGCCGTTCGGGTTCAGCTCGTTAATTAATGCTACCAGCTTATTGGTTTCTCCCGACATGGCTGAGAGTACTACTACAACCGAGTCGCCTCTATCTCTATAGCGCGCTACTCGTTTGGCAACTTCGCGAATTCTTTCTGGCGAGCCGACCGATGTTCCGCCGTATTTTTGTACAATGAGTCGTGGTTTGTTTCTAGTCATGCGAGTTGTTCCTTTACCCATGCTTCTACGGACTCTAATGCTTTTGGTAGTGCATCGGCATTACTGCCACCACCTTGCGCCATATCGGGTCTCCCGCCGCCTTTTCCATCAATTTGGCTGGCAACATGCTTCAATAAATCTCCCGCTTTTATTTGTGCTGTTTCTGCTTTAGTCACGCCTGCGACTAAGCTTACTTTACCCTCTACTACCGTTGAAACAATTACTACTGCTTTACCTAACTTATTCTTTAACTGATCAACTGTGTCGCGTAATGATTTAGGGTCGGCACCTTCTAGGTTAGTTGCAAGCACTTGGATTCCTGCAACGTCAATCGCATCAGAGGCTAAATCAGAACCTGCCTGAGCTGCTAATTTTTGCTTTAGTTGCTGCAACTCTTTTTCTAGGGAGCGCGATTTCTCTAACACTAATGAGACTTTTTCTTCGGCACCTTTACTGCTTGATTTGACAAGATTTGCAATGTTGTTTAATTGATTCGACCGAGCCTCAATCCATTCAAGTGCCGCAGCGCCTGTTACCGCTTCAACACGTCGAACACCTGCTGCTACACCGCTTTCGCTAGTGATTTTAAATAAGCCTATATCGCCCGCGCGTTTAACATGCACGCCACCACAAAGCTCGGTCGAGTAACCAATATTTACGACCCGCACTTCGTCGCCATATTTTTCGCCAAATAATGCCATAGCACCTTGTTTGATTGCCTCATCCATACTGGTAACGTTTGATTTTGCTTTGGCATTTTTGCGAATTTCATCATTTACCATTCGCTCGACTAAGCTGATTTCTTGTGCTGTCATTGGGTCTGAATGAGCGAAGTCAAAGCGTAAATACGTTGGCGCGACTAATGAACCTTTTTGTTCTACGTGTTCGCCTAGGACATCACGTAATGCTTTGTGCATTAAATGCGTGGCAGAATGATTTAAAACGATTGCTTGACGACGTTCTTCCGCTACAGTGGCGGTGACTTTTTCGCCTACTTTCAGCGTGCCCTTTTGCATTAGCCCATTATGAATAAAAGTAGCGCCTTGTTTTTGGGTATCATGCACTTCAAAAACATTCTCTCCAGAGACCAATAAACCGGTATCACCAACAGGGCCGCCAGACTCGGCATAAAAGGGGGTTGTTTTTAAGACTACTTGAGCTTGCTCATCTTTGCTTAACGAATCAACTTTCTTTCCTGTAACAAAAATGGCTTCAACGTCAACTTCATCAACGGTTTTATCGTAGCCACTAAAGCTGGTAATACTATCAATATCAAGTTTATCGTTATAATCGGTTTCGAATTTACCTGCTGCTCGAGCGCGTTCTCGTTGCTCATTCATGGCAACTTCAAAGCCTGCTTCATCAACTTTTAGTTTTTTCTCACGTGCAATATCAGCGGTCAAGTCGAAGGGGAATCCGTAGGTATCATAAAGCTTAAAGATCACATCACCCGCAATGGTATCACCGCTCATGCTATTGATCGCATCGTTTAATATTTTCATTCCTTGATCAAGTGTTTCAGAGAAACGTTTTTCTTCTTTTAATAGGGTTTCTTCGACTCTTTTCTCTGCTTTGGTGAGTTCTGGGTATGCGTCTCCCATTTCCTTGACTAATGGTTTAACCAGTTTGTAAAAGAATGCATCTTTTAAACCTAGCTTGTGCGCATGCCGTGCGGCACGACGAATAATCCGTCGCAACACATAGCCACGTCCCTCGTTTGATGGGACAACCCCGTCTACAATCATAAATGAACAAGAGCGAATATGATCGGCGATGACCTTGAGTGAAGCATTATTTAAATTATCAGTTTTAGTTAAGCCGGCAGTGAATTTAAGCAGATTTTGGAATAGATCAATGTCGTAGTTGCTGTGGCCGTTCTGTAGTATGGCGGCTAATCGTTCTAGTCCCATACCAGTGTCGACAGAAGGCTTGGGTAATGGATTCATAGTGCCACCTTTAGAGCGGTTATACTGCATGAATACAAGGTTCCAGATTTCGATATATCTATCACCATCTTCTTCTGCTGAACCGGGAGGCCCACCCCAGATATGCTCACCATGATCATAAAAAATCTCAGAACATGGACCACATGGACCGGTATCACCCATTGCCCAAAAATTATCACTTTCGTATTTTTTACCGGGCTTATCTCCGATGCGACTTATACGCTCTTTTGGAAAGCCTATTTTATTAATCCAAATGTTTTCCGCTTCTTCATCATCGGCGTAAACAGTCACCCACAGCTTTTCAGGCGGCAGCTTTGCTACTTCGGTTAGGTATTCCCAAGCATAACTAATGGCATCTTCTTTAAAATAGTCGCCAAAACTAAAGTTTCCCAACATTTCGAAAAAAGTATGGTGGCGAGCAGTGTAGCCCACATTTTCTAAATCATTATGTTTACCACCGGCACGTACGCAGCGTTGTGAAGTAGTTGCACGGCTATAACTACGTTTGTCTTCACCTAAAAAAACATCTTTAAACTGCACCATACCTGCATTAGTGAAAAGCAAGGTCTTATCATTGCCGGGGATTAATGGGCTTGAAGCCACTTTTTGGTGATTTTTACTGGCAAAAAAATCAAGAAAACCTTGTCTGATTTCTGAGGTGGTTGGGATATTTTTTGATTCTGATGACATGCTGAGCTCTATTAGTTTCATTAACTACGAAAGTAGTATTGTCTCTGTATGTTAGGGCAGTTTCAAGCTTATTGTATTTAATAAAGGGCTTTTAATATTCAGGCTTTCCTTAAGATATGGACTGCATGATACTATCCGTATCAAAACCTCGGCGGGAAAGAAAACGCATTTGGCGGGCTTTTTCTTTATATTCATCGGGTTTATTTTCTCCAAACTTTTTTTCTCGTTGTTCTTTAGCGAGTTGAAACCAGTCAATATTGGCTTCTTGCATGGCATGAGTAATCATAGAATTATTGATACCTCGCTGTCTTAATTCGTTGCTAATTTTAATACTGCCTTGACCTTTCCCGCTTCGATAACGGATAAAACTTTCTACAAAGCGTTCTTCATTTAGATAGTTACTATCTTCTAGCTCATTAAGAAGCTTTTCTAAATCTACACCTTCGATATAGTCTTTCTTTTTTAACTTATTGGTGATTTCTAAGCGTGAGTGCTCACGCATTGCCAACGAATATATTGCTGAATTCTTACAACGGTCGTAGTTACTTCTTTTTTTGAAGCCTAGTTTGCTGCTTTTCTTTTGTGTGTGTGCGGCGTGAGTATTGATGAAAGTTTCTGTTGGCTTAGTGCTATGAGCGTACTTATCATCTGATTTTATTTTTGATGTTTTCTTTTTTTGTTTTTGTTCAATTTCTTTTAGGATGTCATTTAGGCTTACTATTTTACTCATTTAATTGCTCACTCACTTAATTATTTTAGAGCTTTAACTTATTTGGCTCTATTGAATTTTTGAGGTTATTTTAAATTAAATCTCCATTTTTACTTTGTAGTGTCAAGTACGTTGTTACTTTTACCTATACGTTTGGCTCTTGCTGAGCCTTAAGGAAACCCTGATCAAGTCCAACTATTTTTAGCTTGCCAAATCCGCTGATATTTTCCACGAAGATCGGCGCAATAGAATAACTATTACGTCTCACTTCATGAAAAATAGCGACAGATTTTTCTGCGCTAAATTCTAATCGACTTAATCAGGTTCTCCTTAAGGAACCTCTGAATATAACCTAGTTGGATTCTGCGAGTTTACAAGGCATCAAGTCTTAGGCGTATTTTTTGAGAATGGTCGCTCCCTTCGCAAAAAATAACAACAACGCAATTGATGCCTTGTGAGCTCGTCCCTCTTATTAGCTAACGCGGCTTAGCCAAGTTACCAATTTCTTCGTTATTGATTTAAACCATATTCAGTGCTTTGCTTACAAAATGACTTAAAAGCGCATGCAGAATAACTATGCTTTAAATCAATGCCTCGAACTTGAAAACTTGGCGTTGCCAGAATCCAGCTAGGTTATTCGGAGGTTCCTTAAAAAGCAATCCCCTCAAAGAGGGGAAGGGGAGGGCTGAAATGTAGCGATTATTGTATGAAAAAGGCGGGCTAAGTAGGGAAGGTGTTGGGGATTCCTAACTCGCGTATTCGCATACAATAATCTACTCATAAGTATAACTTATTTACTGCTTTTTGTAGAGGCTTTTTTAACTTCGCCTGTTTCTTTGTCAATTACTTCTTTTTCTATTTTTTCATTAGCTTCTGTGGCCTCAGCCTTAGGGAGTAGCTTCTCACGAATCAAGGCTTCTAATTCATCGGCAATTTCTGGGTTTTCTTTTAGGTATGTGCCTGAGTTATCTTTACCTTGACCAATTTTTTCACCTTTGTAGCTGTACCAGGAACCTGCTTTATTAACTAGCCCTTGTTCAACGCCAAGGTCTAGCAATTCACCTACGTGTGAAACACCTTCGCCGTAGCGAATTTCAAATTCGGCTTGTTTGAAAGGTGGTGCCATCTTATTTTTAACAATTTTCACTCGGGTGGCGTTGCCGACTATTTCATCACCTTTCTTGATTGCTCCAATTCTGCGAATATCTAAGCGAACAGAGGCGTAAAACTTAAGGGCATTACCTCCAGTGGTTGTTTCTGGGCTACCAAACATCACGCCTATTTTCATACGGATTTGGTTGATAAAGATGACCATGGTGTTTGAGCGTTTGATATTGGCCGTTAGTTTTCGTAAGGCTTGTGACATTAAGCGAGCTTGTAAGCCCATGTGCGAGTCACCCATATCGCCTTCAATTTCTGCTTTGGGCGTTAAGGCTGCAACGGAGTCAATTACCACCATATCTACACCACCAGAGCGTACTAGCATATCGGTCACTTCTAAGGCTTGTTCGCCAGTATCGGGCTGTGAAATTAATAACTCATCAATATTCACGCCAAGTTTTTTTGCGTAACCTGGGTCTAGCGCGTGCTCGGCATCAATAAAGGCTGCTGTGCCACCTGCTTTTTGACACTCTGCAATGGCGTGCAAGGTCATGGTGGTTTTACCCGATGACTCTGGGCCGTAAATTTCTATCACTCGGCCTTTTGGTAAACCGCCTATACCAAGTGCTAAGTCTACGGTTAGAGAGCCGGTTGAAATCACATCAATGTTTCGTGAGGCGGCTGAGTCGCCCATGCGCATGACAGTACCTTTGCCGAATTGTCTTTCGATTTGTCCAAGTGCTGCAGCTAATGCTTGTTTTCTTTGCTCATCCATTTTTAATATCCTTGCTTTTTTGTAGCTTCAGTTAATTGATGTGAGTATCTTAATGGTCGACTCCCTCAATTCGTGAGGGTGTAATGAAAAAGTTTAAATTAATTTAAATCAGTATTTTATTACGACTAGTTACTCTTTGTTCTATTGTAAGTTAAAAGGCGAACATAAAGCAAACTATTTATTTGTTAATCAATTAATTGATTGATCCCATCTAAAGAATAATCAACGGCTTGCGACCTTATAGAATCTCGGTCACCCTCAAAGAATTTTGTTTTAGCAATAGCTTGTTGATTTTTTTGTTGCCAAGCAAAACATATAGTGCCTACCGGCTTATCTGCACTACCGCAATCTGGTCCTGCTATACCACTGATAGAAACAGCAATATCTGCCTGTGAATTTAATAGCGCACCTTGTGTCATTTCTATTACTACCGCTTCGCTGACAGCACCATGCGCCGCCAATGTTGATGCCTGTACGTTCAACATGTCTATTTTTGATTGGTTGCTATAGGTGACAAAACCTCGGTCAAAAATGGCAGAGCTACCGGAAAGGTCGGTCATTTTTTTTGCAATCCAGCCTCCTGTGCAAGATTCAGCTGTTACCAGCGTTAAATTATTTTTATGTAAACTTTTTGAAACTTTTTGTATTAGCGTGGTCATATCGGTTATCACTTATTTAATTTATTATCATGAATTAAGTGTGTGTTAAGTAACTTAGGTCGATAATTTAGCGGTTATAAAACCTAAGTATCAAATAAAAATAAGCTGTAAAGCAATTCTCAAACGGTTTTTTATAAATTCGAACCGTTTGTAGACTTGCTTATTTCAGTGCACATGAGATTTTACCATGACTAAGAAAGCGGCAATAGCATTAATGCTATTAACCCCTCTGTTACTTAGCGCTTGCGGTGGAAGTACAAACGCTAGCGACGATGCTAATAAAACAGATCCTGTAAAAGAAACCCAAAATAAGTACGATGTACTTTCTAATAAGCACCCTGTTGAAGATAAAAATAGTGCAGCTGCATTTTTAACGAGAGCCACATTTGGGCCAACCACAGAAAGCATCAACCAACTTGTTAAGAAGAAGACTTATGAGCAGTGGTTGGCAGAACAATTAACAATAAAGCCAAGCTACCATTTGCCAAAAGTGAATCAACGTGCCACTAAAATGTGTGCCAACCGTGATGATGATGGCACTAATCTTAAAGATTCATGGGAGTTTGTTTACCCGCGTTTACAAATTTGGTGGGAAACGACGCTGCACGCGCCAGATCAGCTTCGTCAGCGCATGGCATTTGCGCTAAGTGAAATCATGGTAATTTCAGATTCTGACGGCTTGGGTTTGAGTGATTATCAAAAAGCGGTCACTAGTTATTATGATATATTGGTTAAACATAGCTTGGGAAATTATCGTGATTTGCTTGAAGAGGTGACCTTGCATCCTGCAATGGGCGATTTTTTAAGCATGAGTCGTAATCAAAAAACCAATAAAAAGCAAAATATACGCCCCGATGAAAACTACGCACGTGAGATTTTGCAGTTATTTAGTATTGGTGTTCACCAGCTTAATCTTGATGGTACTGAAAAGTTAGATGCGAACGGAAAGCCTGTCCCCACATATAATCAGCAAACCATAGAAGCCTTTGCAAAAGTGTTTACCGGTTGGAACTATGCTGATCTAAAATGGCAGCAATACGCAGGCAATGCAGATAAAACACGCCCCTTGGTAGCAGTGGAAAAGTATCACGACACAACAATAAAAACACTTTTGAATGGCGTAAAAAGCCCTGCCGGACAAATGGCTAAAGCAGACTTAAGCTTTGCTTTAGATAATATTTTTAAGCATCCCAACGTAGCACCCTTTATAAGTAAGTTGCTCATTCAGCGCTTAGTTACCAGCAACCCAAGTCCCGATTATGTGAGGCGTGTCGCGCAGATTTTTAACAATAATGGTAAAGGTGTGCGGGGTGATTTAGGCTCAGTGGCCAGTGCGATTTTATTAGATAAAGAAGCGTTAGCAAAAAATAAACCGGCTAACTTTGGCAAGTTGCGTGAGCCACTGTTGCGATTAAGCCATTTATGGCGTGCTTTTAATATGCAAGCGACTCTTAAAGAAGGGCATCGTTGGCGGCCTGAAAAAACCTGTGGGCAAGGAACTTACCCTTATTATAGCTTTTGGACGAGTATGAATGACTTTAAAAACAAAGTCGGTCAAGGGCCATTACAAGCAAAGTCGGTGTTTAATTTTTTCACCTCTGATTTCTCACCCGCAGGCGCTATTAATGAAGCAGGTTTGACGGCTCCAGAGTTTCAAATAATGAATGAAAACACCACCGTAGGGGCGAGTAATTTAATCCACACCTTAATTACTCGCTTTAGTGATAGTAAAGCGATGAGTGCTGCATTACTTAATGAAAAAGGTAAAAAACAACGCTCAAAGCTTAATTTATCAACCGAGGCGGGCTTGGCTAAAAACACGGAGGCACTATTGGAGCACTTAAATTTAGTATTGCTCAACGGTGAAATGTCACAACCGCTTAAACAAATTGTCAGTGAACATTTAAATAAAAAAGGGATTTTTCATAACGATGAAAGGCAAGGGCTAGAAAAGGCACGTGAAGCGATCTTATTAATCAGCAGTTCGCCCGAATACTTAAATCAAAAGTAGGAAATGAAAATGAAAACAACCCCTAGTCACAACAACCGACGCGCATTTTTAAAATCATTGGCCTTTGGCATTGGCGCATCCTCAATGATGGCAACGCAAGGCAAGCTCAATTTAATACAATCCGCCATGGCGCAAAGTAGCGACTACGCGGGCTTGAGTGATCATAAATCATTGGTTTGCATCTTCTTGGCGGGCGGTAATGATGCGTTTAATATGCTCGTTCCGTATCAGCAGAATGCCTACAACCAATACAAAACAACCCGTAATAAAATTGCGTTAAGTCGTGACAGCTTATTACCTTTAGCGGGTAGTGATTATGCGTTTCACCCCTCAATGGCTCAATTACAAGGCTTGTATAACAGCAAAAAACTAGCGGTTTCTGCCAATATCGGCTCGTTAATTGAGCCAACCACACGTGCAAACTATCAAAATAAAAGCTCACAGTTGCCCGCTGATCTTTTTTCACACAGCCATCAGCAAGAATTTTTACAAGCCTGTAGCACCGCAAAGTCCAGTATTCACCCACCCGGTTGGGGTGGGCGAATGATGGATATGCTGGCAGCTGCCAATGATCGCCCGCGTGACCCTGCGCTGTTTAGTTTTGCCGGCAATAGCGTCTGGCAGCGAGGTTTAAATCCGTTAGATTTTGCACTCAATCCGTACACCGGCGTGGAAGAAATTAAGGCCTTTGCAAAAGATGATTGGCCTCGCTGGAAAACTAGCAGAACAGACGCATGGCATAAAATCCTAAAAATAAACAACCCGTCATTGATTCAACAGCACATGACAAAATCTTACCTTAGTGCAGAAGAGCGGGTTGGTTTATTAGTCGGTAAAATGACAGAAGCACCTGAAATTACAACGGTATATCCCGAAGGGAATGATCTAGCCAGCGCCTTAAAAATGACCGCGAAAATGATTTCAATACGCGAAAGCTTAGGCATGAAACGACAAATATTCTTCCTAAAATTTGGCGGATGGGATCAGCATGCCAATCAAGTCAATGACCATCGTGTACAGCTAAAAGTACTCAATGACGCGATGGCAAGTTTTTATAAAACCACCGAAGAACTTGGCGTTGCAAATAGCGTAACTACCTTCACCGCCAGTGAGTTTGGTCGATCATACAGTGCCAACGACGATGGTACTGACCACGGCTGGGCGACCCACAATCTAGTCATGGGTGGCGCGGTTAAAGGCGGGGAGATTCACGGATCTATGCCGGAGCTGATTCTTGATGGAAAAAATGATGCACGCGACAATGGTCGCTTTATTCCACAATACGGCATTGATCAATACGGTGCGACCTTAGCGCAATGGATGGGCATGTCGGTGAGTGATGTAGATGAGATATTTCCTAATTTGAAAAATTTTGATACCAAGAATCTTGGATTTATGACTTAAAATCCTAATTTGAGGTTTGCACATTTTGGTTGTAGTAAGGTATGTTTCGATATTAGTGTATTATCTAGGGTTTTAAGGAAGCATAATGCAGCCAGAAATAAACGACACTATTGAAAATATCTTAGATTTTTGGTTTACAAAACCAATTAGCGATCATTGGTTTAACTCAACCCCAGAAATTGACCAGCAAATGACCGTTAGCTATGAGGCCACATGGCAGCAAGCTAAAGCAGGGGAGTTCGATGATTGGAAAAACAGCGCCAACGGCTGTTTAGCCTTATGTATTTTATTAGATCAACTGCCTTTAAACATGTTTCGTAACACGGCTAAAAGCTTTAGCACCGAACAACAGTCTGTAGAAATTGCTAAACACGCGATTGAAAAAGGCTTTGACGATGAGATTAACAACGACCGAGTAGCTTTTTTATACATGCCTTTGATGCATAGCGAAAATATGGCTGATCAAAACTTAGCCGTAGAATGTTTTACTAAAACCAAGCTCGAAGGCAACGTGAAATTCGCCAAACATCACCGTGCTATTGTGAGAAAGTTTGGGCGTTTTCCGCACCGTAATATAGCTTTAGGGCGTACAAGCTCAGATGCGGAAATTGAATACCTAAATTCGGATGCAGCATTTACGGGGTAATGTATTGCACCCGTGTTCTCTATGTCTTAGTGTTTCGTACTTAGCCCGTTACTAGCGCCACCCGAATCGCATCTAACTTTAAGCGCGCATTATCTAAATACGACTCGAGTGCTTGAGCGGTTTGTTCGAGTTGCTTGATTTCGTCTTGACGAATATTGGGATTTACTTCTGCTAAATTTCTCAAGCGTTCTATATCATCCTTTGCCTCGCCTTGCATGGCTACTTTGGCCTGTTGAATAATCTGGCTTTGTTGTGGTTTAACTTGTTTTTCTGCTTCATCAACCATTGCTTGAATTTGTGGGCGAGCCTGTTGTATCAACTGTTGTAAGATTTGTTTTTTGATGTGAGTTGCTTCGGAGTTGATAAAGTCATACGACAACACTTCACTTAAATCTCTGCCGTTATTATCAATTACGATGCGAACGCTTGATTCACTCAAATAGCGTGGCAGTTGCATAAACTTAGGTGCGGGGCAGTTGATGGTGAAAATGGCTTCAAGAACTAAAGTGCCGGCAACAACTTGATCTGAATTTAATTCCATTGCACAAAAAGTGGCATTGCCAATTTCACTGGTGAGAATCATATCCATCGCACCAATAACCATCGGGTGCTCCCATGTCATAAAGTGCATATCTTCACGTGACAAGGCAGTGTCTCGTTGAAAGGTCATGGTCATACCGTCTTCCGGTAGCGCGGGGAAGTTTGCATTCATCATGTGATCAGTTGGTTTTAAAATAAAGCTATCAGCCCCATGTATTTGTTGATCTACTCCGTACTGATCAAAAACATCGTCCATAAAATTCATGAGTTGAGATACATTACTTGCCGCCATAACGTCCAATACAACATGTTGAGCATGCTCTTTATGACAGGAGTTTAACTCCAATAAACGGTCACGACCTTGTTGCATTGTGTGGAGTGTTTCATCGGTTAAGGCTTTGGTACGGCTGATTAAGTCCGTAAATTTAGCCTCATCTTGGCCAATGAGTTCGCGCTGCACCTCATTTTGAAAGACTTCAAAAATACTATGCCCAACGGAGCAAACATGATTAAAGGCATTTAAACCTTGGTCGTACCATTGCAATAATTTTTCTTGCGCCGTGCCAGCAAAATACGGTACGTGTAACTGTATGGTTTGGGTTTGACCAATACGGTCGAGTCGTCCAATCCGTTGCTCAAGTAAATCGGGGTTGAGTGGTAAATCAAACAAAATTAGGTGATGTGAAAATTGAAAGTTACGCCCTTCGCTACCAATTTCTGAGCAGAGTAATATCTGTGCTCCTAGCTCATTGTCAGCAAAGTAAGCAGCGGCTCGGTCACGTTCAATAATACTCAAGCCTTCATGAAAAGCACTGGCATTAAAGGTAGTACGCAGGCGTAGGTGCTCTTCTAATGCTAATGCGGTTTCCGCGCTGGCACAGATTAATAAGACTTTTTCATTGGGATGACTGCTTAGCCATTCTTCTAGCCATGCTACGCGCGGGTCTTCACTGAGCCATAGTTCGGCAGGTAGATTTACTTCTGGGTGGAGCTGGCTATTAAGATCAAACATCTCAGTCACATAAATTTCAGGTAGTTCTTGCTCGTAGCGGTGTAATTCGCGGCTGGGAAAGCCACCGACAGAATCGCGCGTATTGCGATAAAGTACACGGCCTGTACCGTGACGATCCAACAAGCTTTGAATCATAGTCTCGCTACTTTCTGTCGAGCCATCAAACGTTTTTACTGCTTCTGCGCCTAAGTAGTTTTCAAGCTGCTTCAGTTTGTCTGGGTCACCTAAGTTGCTTTCTTTGTCCTGCAGCCACTGTACAAGCTCGTTAACAGGCTTGTAGTTAGCCTCTTCTTCAATATATTTTTTAAGGTCAAAAAAGCGATCTGGATCAAGTAGTCGCAAACGTGCAAAATGCCCCTCGACACCAAGTTGCTCAGGCGTTGCGGTTAATAAAAGTAAACCTGAGATTTTTTGTGCCAGCGATTCGATGCATAAATATTCATTGCTAATATGTGTTTCAGACCAGCCAAGGTGATGCGCCTCATCAACAATCATCAAATCCCAACCTGCTTGTATCGCTTGCTGATGACGAACTGGGTTCTCGGTTAGAAACGATAGACTACATAAAACTAATTGTGCGCTTTCGAAAGGATTGATGTGATTCTGAGCATCGCCTTCATCTTCAATTGCGAAACAGCGTTCTTCGTCGAGCACTGTAAAGCTCAAATTAAAGCGACGGATCATCTCGACCAGCCATTGATGCGTCAAGGTTTCTGGCACTACAATCAAAGCGCGATTGACCCGCTCAGTTAATAACTGTTGATGTAAAATCAAACCCGCTTCAATGGTTTTACCCAAGCCTACTTCATCTGCCAATAAAACACGCGGGGCATGGCGCAAAGCAACTTGATGTGCGATATACAGCTGGTGTGGTAATAGCTGAATACGTGGGCCAAGTAAGCCGAAACTATCGGCCTGCTGTTGACGATGGAAATGTTCCAAGGTTTGTACACGTAGTTCGAAGCGCTTCGACTTATCAGCCTGACCGGCAAATAAACGATCTTGCGGTTGACTAAATTGCGCAAAGCTATCCAGTTCTAATTCGTGTAAGCCAACTTCATTGCCTGATTCATCAATATATTGATAGATAATACAGTGATTATGTTCAGCATAGCCCGTTACTGTGATTTGCATGCCTTCTTCAGTTTGAATCACTTCACCAATGGGGTATTTAACGCGGTTTAACGGTGCATTATCCATTGCGTAAACACGGGTTTCATCGACTGCGGGAAAGATGATGGTAAGGTGTCGGCCATCGATTTTTTCAATAAAGCCTATGCCAAGAGAGGCTTCGGTATTGCTAACCCAGCGTTGACCAAGGTGGAATTCGTTATTTTGCATCGTTGAATTATTCTAGGGGTAATAAAAGATAATTTTGCCACGGAAGGCAACAGAAAACACCCTGTTATTGAAATTATTCTAACTATGTTTAAGGAACCTCTGAATAACCTAGTTGAATTCTGCGAGCTTACAAGGCGTCAAATCCTAGGCGTATTTTTTGAGAATGGTCGTTCCCTTTACAAAAAATAAAAACAACGGAATTGATGCCTTGTGAGCTCGCCCCTCTTATTAGCTAACGCGGCTTAGCCAAGTTTCCAATTTCTTTGTTATTGGTTTTAACCATAGAATGACTATGCTTTAAATCAATGCCTCGAACTTGAAAACTTGGCGTTGCCAGAACTCAGCTAGGTTATTCAGAGATTCCTTAAGTTTAAAACGTATTTCATACGCTCATAAAAAAGGCGCGATAGGGTTAGCTATCGCGCCTTTTTTAAAATTTATTGTGAGTTAGTTATTTTCCGTAACGATGAGTATGTGGCATGGGGCCCATATGTGTATGTGCCATAGATTTTGTAACACCTGGTACTGCTGGGTGAGTATGTGTGTAAGGATTTCTTTTAGCCGTGCGCTGTGGCTGTTGCGTTGCTTTAACCGCAGACTTGCCAACTTTAGCGGCTGTGGTTGCTCCGCTTGTTCCTGCAGTAGCCCCTGCAAACCCACCAGAAAAAGCGCCAGTTGCATAAAGGTAGCCAGCACCCGCTAATAGACCAAGGCCAGCCACGATAGCAACGGTGTTATCATCATCCCCACCTGAATTAGAGCCACTTGAAGCGCCTGTGTCAGCAAATGCTACAGATGATGCAAATACTGCGACTGAAAGTGATAGTGCTGTTTTTTAAGTAAAGTCATTGTTGTCCCCTTTTTATAAATATGTATTGTTTATTTTTAATATTAACTATTGATTAAGCATGCTTAATCGATAGTTAATAGTTAGAGAGGATATAATATTTAGGTAGGGATAACAATAGTTTCTTTTCAAATCAATCGCTTGCAAGAGTATTGCGATATATATTTTAAGTTATAACTAGCTGAATAAGCGCCATTTTTTATTTGTGTTACACATTAATACCCATTTCTTGTTTTGCGGCAATATGCTAAATTCCCAGTCTTAAAAAATCTTTCCGGTTAATTAATAAAACGGTAAATTTACTATGTCTTTGACAGTCGACGAAGTCAAAAAAATAGCCTTTCTTGCAAGGTTATCCATTCAAGAAGAAAACATTGAGGAGTACTCTCAAGATCTCTCCAGTATTTTTGGTTTGGTCGAGCAGATGAATGCTCAAAAAGTTGATGATATTGAGCCTATGGCGCATCCGCAAGATGCGATGCAACGCTTGCGTGATGATGTGGTGACCGAGATTGATCAACGTGAAAAGTTATTGTCGAATGCGCCATTAACAGAAGATGGCTTATTTTTAGTACCGAAGGTGTTGGACTAATGAAACAGAAATCATTAATAGAATTAAGTGCGGGCTTACAGTCGGGCGAGTTTAGCAGTGTTGAGTTAACTCAATATTTTTTGCAACGCATCTCAACCTACGATACAGATTTGAATGCTTTTATCACGGTGACGGAAGAGCAAGCATTAAGTGCTGCAAAAGTGGCTGATGAGCAGATTGCTGCTGGATCAGCGACTGCCTTAACGGGCATACCGATTGCCTACAAAGATTTGTTTTGCACCGAAGGTGTGCGTACTTCTTGCGCCTCCAAAATGCTCGATAATTTTATCGCGCCATACACCGCAACGGCGGTTGAAAAGCTTACCCAAGCGGGCATGCCGATGTTAGGTAAAACCAATATGGATGAGTTTGCGATGGGTTCATCCAATGAGAATTCTTTTTATGGTGCTAGTAAAAATCCGTGGGATTTAGCGCGTGTACCGGGTGGTTCATCTGGAGGGAGTGCAGTTGCGGTGGCGGCAAAGTTAGCTCCAGTATCATTAGGTACAGATACCGGAGGTTCCATTCGCCAACCTGCCTCATTAACAGGGATTACGGGCATCAAACCAACGTATGGGCGAGTTTCACGCTTTGGGATGATCGCCTATGCTTCGAGTTTGGATCAAGGAGGTGTGTTCGCAACATCGGCCGAAGATTGCGCCTTAGTTTTAAGTGCAATGTCTGGATTTGATGACAAAGATTCAACCTCGGTAGAGCAGGATGTGCCTGATTTTTCTGCAAACTTAAACGACTCTTTGCAAGGCTTAAAAATTGGCTTGCCAAAGGAGTTTTTTGATAAAGGCTTGGACTCAAACGTTACTGATGTGGTGAATGAAGCGATTAAAGCTTACAAAAAACTTGGTGCAGAAATTATTGAAATTAGTCTGCCTAATACTCACTTAGCGATTCCTTCCTATTATGTGATCGCGCCAGCCGAAGCCTCTTCTAACTTATCTCGTTTTGATGGGGTGCGTTATGGATACCGTTGTGATGAGCCAAAAGATCTGACTGATATGTATATGCGTTCCCGTGGTGAAGGCTTTGGTAGTGAGGTTAAGCGTCGAATTATGACGGGTACTTATGCGCTTTCAGCAGGTTACTACGATGCTTATTACTTAAAAGCACAGAAAATCCGTCGCTTAATTAGCGAAGACTTTAAACAAGCGTTTGAAAAAGTAGATGTGATTATGGGGCCTGTCGCGCCAGAAACGGCATTTAAGATTGGTGAAAAGTCGGATGATCCTATCAGTATGTATTTATCCGATATTTATACTTTATCGTTAAATTTAGCAGGGCTAACCGGTATGTCCGTGCCGGCAGGTTTTTCGGCTGAAAATCGATTGCCGGTGGGTTTACAAATTATCGGCAATTACTTTGAAGAAGCTAAAATTCTTAATGTTGCACATCAATACCAGCAGGTGACCGATTGGCATATAAAAATGCCCAGCGCCTACGCAGGAGAAGAATAGAAATGGAATGGGAAACAGTCATCGGGCTAGAAATACATGCCCAGCTCTCAACAAAATCAAAACTTTTTTCAGGTTCATCTACCGAGTACGGGCAACAGCCGAATACTCAAGCGAATGTGGTTGACCTTGCGATGCCTGGTGTATTGCCCGTGCTAAATACTGAGGCGGTACGCATGGCGACGTTATTTGGTTTGGCGATTGATGCACCTATTGGACGTGGTAATGTGTTTGCGCGTAAAAACTATTTCTACCCTGATTTGCCACAAGGTTACCAAATTAGTCAGTTTGATAAGCCAATTGTAGAGCTGGGTCATATGGATATTCTGTTAGAGAATGGAGAAACTAAACGCATAGGTGTGACGCGCGCGCATCTTGAGCAAGATGCGGGGAAGTCGTTACACAAGGATTATGCGGGTATGACGGGTATTGATTTAAACCGCTCAGGCACACCGTTGTTAGAGATTGTTTCAGAACCGGATATGTCATCGGCAAAAGAAGCGGTTGCTTACATGAAAAAAATCCATGCACTGGTGCAATATTTAGGAATTAATGACGGCAACTTACAGGAAGGTTCTTTTCGTTGTGATGCTAATGTATCGGTGCGGCCCAAAGGTCAAAAAGAGCTAGGCACGCGTGCCGAGTTAAAAAACATTAACTCGTTCCGTTTTGTTGAACGTGCGATTAATATTGAAATTGAGCGCCAAATTGACATTATTGAAGATGGTGGTGAGGTTGTCCAAGAAACACGTTTGTATGACCCTGATAAAAATGAAACTCGCTCGATGCGCTCAAAAGAAGAAGCGAATGATTATCGCTATTTTCCTGACCCTGATTTATTACCCATAGAAATTACCGATGAATTTATCGAAACCGTGCGTGCAACGATGCCAGAGTTGCCACAGGCAAAATATAAACGCTTTATGGATGAGTATGCGCTAACTGATTATGACGCAGGGGTGCTAACGACAAGTCGGGAGGTTGCTGATTATTTTGAAGCGGTGGCAAAAAGTAGCAATGAGGCAAAGTTATCCGCTAACTGGGTGATCGGCGAGTTATCGAGCCACCTTAATAACGATGATTTGGAGATTAGCCAGTCTCCGGTTAGTGCCGAAATGTTGAGTAGTTTGGTAAGCCGTATCGCAGATAAAACAATCTCAGGTAAAATTGCCAAAGAAGTGTTTCAAGCGCTATGGGCAGGAGAAGGCAAAACAGCCGAT
The DNA here is from genome assembly GCA_026989145.1 of Thiotrichaceae bacterium. Taxonomy (GTDB): domain Bacteria; phylum Pseudomonadota; class Gammaproteobacteria; order Thiotrichales; family Thiotrichaceae; genus Cocleimonas. The sequence continues at coordinate 5,548 of JALSJU010000089.1, read as the reverse complement.
GAAATAATCGAAAGCAAAGGTTTAAAACAAATTACCGACTCAGGTGCGATTGAGGCATTAATTGATGAAATTATTACAAATAATCCTGCACAAGTAGAACAATACCGCAGTGGTAAGGAAAAAGTCTTTGGTTTTTTTGTGGGTCAAGTGATGAAAGCATCGCAAGGTAAGGCAAACCCAGCACAGGTGAATGACTTGTTAAAAGATAAGCTCAAAGGGTGAGATAATTCAAGTATGGATGCTTTATGAGCTTGCCTAGCTAATAACGAGAGGTTTGGAGTGGGTAAGCTCGTAGGCTGTCTTGAACTTGAAAGAATCTAGGTCTGAAACTCCGTAAGTTTCAAACCTAACTAGGTTATTATTTCTTTTTCTTGTGTTTAAATGCAGTTTTAGCTTTTTTATCAATCACTTTTTTATTTAACAATTTGCTTAAAGACTGTAAGTCAGCTTCTGAAAGAGTGCCAGTCGCTTGTTTTAGCTTAAGTGTGTTCAATAAAAAGTCATAACGTGCGCTAGAATAATCCCGTTTGGCTCTGAAGGATTCACGTAAAGCTAGCAGTACATCAACAGCGGTACGGGTTCCAGCCTCAAAGCCAGCTTGGGTTGCACGTGCCGCAACTTGGTTGGAGTTTAGCACTTGTTTAAATGCTTTAACTTGTGATAGTCCAGATATTATTGTGGTGTAAGCTGCGCGTGATTGTTGAGTCACCGCGCGTTTTTGTGCTTCTAGTTGTTGTTGAGCTTGGTGAAGTTTGTGGCGGGCTTCACGAATCTTTGAGGATATATTTCCGCCTCTGTAGATTGGCATTTTAAACTGCACCCCGATAGATGCATCAAACTTATCACGATCAAACTGTGTCTCCCCATGGGTTGAATTACCGGCATGCTTGGCAAATAGATCTAATGTTGCTGATTTAGCAGCACGCTCAATATCTATGCTTCTTTGAGCAACCGATACAGCGTGCTTTGCAGCGAGGACTTGTTTGCTATTTTCAATCGCCGACTTAGACCATAGATCAATATTGTTGGGTTTTGGAATTAATAAAGGTGTATTTTGAGCCGCGCCACTTAGGCTTTTGTAGTACTTATTGGTGATTGAGCGTAAATTTTCGCGGGCTAAATCAATTTGTTGTTTAGCGATTACAACTTGAGCATTTGATTGAAAGTAGCGAGCTTGAGCTTCTTTAACATCGGTAATTGCTGAACGTCCCGCATCAAAATAGGCCTTAACTTGGTGTAACTGGCGACTTACAGCGTCTTTCTCAGTATTAGCAAAGGCGTAGGAGTCTTTTGCTTTTAAAAACTGGAAATAAGCCTCTGCTACACGGATGATTAGGTTTTGTCGTTCAGCTTCTAAACCTGCCTTTGCTTGTAGTATAACCGCGTCAACTTGGTTTTCTTGGGCTTTTAATTCTCGACGAATTAATGGTTTGGTGAGGGTTAAGTCGTAACCAAAGTTCAGAAAAGCCCCGCCACCATCACCTCTGCCGGTTCTTTCAATTTGCTGCAGGTTGTAAGTAGCCGATCCGCCCAAATCAACACGGGGTTTTGATGCAGATAGCACTTGCGCCTTCTTCTCTAGTGTTGCCAAATAGCCCGCTTCACTGGCTTTTAATTGTGCGTCACTTTGTTTTGCTTGCTGGTAAACTTGAAATAAAGTTTCAGCTTTTAAAGGAAGCATCAGGACGCTTGTTGCAATGGATAGGTTAAGTAGGCGACCAAGTGAGCGACGATTTTTTGATTGTAACATTATATAATCCATAAAATTGGCGATTAAGAGTATGGGTAATTATACGACAATTAAACATTAAAGCAGAAGAACCTTAAACTAAAATGAAAATTTCGTAATCTCTTTTGCACCCACCATTTTTTTAAGTTTTGTTTCAAATAAGCTTTGACGAATAAAAGAATTGTCTTTCCGTACGACTTTTAAAGCATGCATCGTTTCATCTATCCCGATAATAATAAATAACCGCCCATTAGGTTTTAAGAGTTGTTCGAATATTGGTATATATTCAGGTAGTGAGCTGGTTACCGCAATGGCATCATATTGTTTACTGGCGTTGTCCATAGATAAGGCATCTTGATTGCTTAGTTGAATATTTGAGATATTAACTTTCTCAAATTTTTGCGTTGCACTTTCTAGAAAATCATCATAAATATCAATGCTCTCGACATGATTCGCCATTGTTGCCATGCAAGCTGTAACAAAGCCACTGCCAGTACCAATCTCTAGACATTCATCATCAATATCTATCTCTAATTCTTGTAACATGCGGCCTTCAATGCGAGGAAACATCATCGTCTCATCATGACCAATAGGGACTTCGACGTCAGCATACGCCATTGAAACTAATGACTCAGGGGTAAATATATCACGAGGAATATCACTCATTGTTTGTAGTACGGTTTTATCCAATACTGACCACGGGCGGATCTGCTGTTCGATCATATTAAAACGTGCTTGTTCTAAATCCATTGTTACACCAGTTGCTTGTAAGGAGTGTAGGCTTAGAGTACGAAGAATTCTTCATTAAGGCAAGAAACAGGCGAAAAAAAGCCCGATTAGCTCGGGCTTTTTAATCAACTTTCTAGGCTACGTTACTTTCGTGCGCCTGGTCCGTTTATTTCTAATCCATCAGACATAACAGCTTGGAAGTACTCTAAAGCTTTGTACTCGTCACTTTGTGCTTTAAATGGTTTAGCTCTAACCTGTTTGTTGCAACCACCATAACGGCGGTGTAGTGTACCTAGCTCGCCCCATTTAGAACGAAAAACTGGGAAGTGAGTCGGGTGACCTAGCGCAGGGCCAAGGTTGTCGCCACGAATCCATTTACTTGCATTGTACACGTGACAATCTGCACATGAGAGATTTAATTGACCACGTTTAGCGTAAAAGAAGTTTTTGCCTTTATTGTACCAAGCAAGTGCTTTGTCGCCTTTAACTTCAACCTTAATCTTTTGGCCGTTGGCAGCGCGAGCAATGTAACCTGACAACGATGCCATTTTACCTTTCTTCCACTTCAGTGGCTTTTCGCCATTCTCAGTTAAACATTTATTAATGCTACCTTCAAGCGTAACGATAGTATCGTTCTTTTCATCAAAGTGCGGGTACTTAGCACGAATAGTATCGAGTTTTCCTAAGCAACTTTCGAATGATTTGCCGTTAGCAAATTTCTTATCCCAAAGCTCTTCACCTTCGTCTAGTTGAATTTCATAAGGAGGAAATTCTTCAATTTCTTCCCACTGGGCACGCGCATCTTTGTTAAAAGCGTAAATACCGTTTTTATAATCTGCCAAATCATCACTTGGCATATTCTTTTTAAAATATTCTCTAAATGCTTCTCTGTCTTCTGCAGGCGTAGAAGCCTGTGCAGTTAGCAGAGGAGATAGCATTAATGATACTAGAGCAGCTGCTCCTATAATCTTTCTCATTATTCCTCCTAAACAACCTTCTGCCATCATTTGATAGCAGAAAGTAGCATACATATTAAAAGTTAGTGATTAGCAATTATTTTTTGCCAACAGTCTTTTCAATTGAATCACTTTTACCGGTATTGTCTTTCCAGCTCAATTTGATTTTATCGCCTTCTTTACCCGCATATTTAAAAGAAAGGAATGGGTTTTTTGAGATAGAACCACTCCAGTTAGCGGTTAAAACTGGTTTCCCATTCGCTTCTACAAGTACTTCTGTAATGTATTGTGCGGGGATTTTTTTGCCAGTTTTTTTATCTTTTACAAGACCAGTATGCATAGGGTGCGTGATTAAAGCTTTAACTTGAATCTTGCCACCTTTATCTTTTGTACGTAATTTAATTGTTGATTTTGCCATGATATTAGCCTCCGCAGCCGCCTTTAGTTACCTTAACACCTGCTTTCGCTGTGTAGAATTTGTCACCTGCTTTTACTAGCGCGATAACATCACCTGATTTACCCATTTTTAAACGAGATTTAATTGAAGGTGCAGCTCCTTCTCCAAACGTGTACTTTGCTGCAAGTGGTGTTGGGTTCTTTGAAGAAATTGAGATAATTTCAGTCGTACCTTCAATTTCAGACGTGATGGTAACGGGCACAACCGCGCCATTTTCTGCAATTTCTGGTGCTTTAATTTTAATCTTGTCAGATGCTTCGGCATCTGTTGCACCAAGCATTTTTAATACTTCATCAACGGACTTTGCTTTAAAAGGGTCGTTACCATGCTTTTCAGCTAACGCCATGTTTGGGCTTAAAATGCCCGCACTAACAGCAACGCCGGTTGCGCTTGCTACGATAGTGCTTTTTAGAAAACTTCTACGTTTCATTAAATTTTCCTCTATTGAAAATTAGTTTGGTTTAAATATCGAAGATATTGTTAAAGGCTGTAGATAAAATCTACAACCTTATCAATTTCTTTTTCTGATAGAACGCCATGTGCTTTAAATGGAGGCATCATGGAGTTCGGGTTTGCTGTTCGGGGTTCTTCTATTTGAGTACGCAGTTTTGCTTTATCTGGAAAGCGAGCCTTCATACCAATTAATGGTGGTGCAATATTGCCTGGTTGATCGCCTCCTGGAATAAGGTGACAGGCTAGGCAGTTACCTTTTTTCTTGTTAAAAGCAAGTTTCTTGCCTTCTTCCATATCGTCAGCACTAACGGTTGCTGAAAATCCTATGGCTCCTATAAGTGCCAAAGCAGATAATGCTGTCGACACGATGCGAAAATTTTCTCGCATATTAACCTCCTAATTAAAAAATACTTATAAGCAGATATTTTTACTTTTATAGGCTTGCTTAAATATGCAACACCGTAAAATTATCTGAAGTTCAGCATACTCCAATAAATCTTGCGATGCAAAAAATACTTTATAAATCAATGCAGTATAAGAATATAAGTACATTTTAATATTCAGATGTTGGCTGATTTCATTGAATTTTATGCCTCAAGTGGTAGGAGATAAATGGTTAAAACCGGTGTTATTAAAATTTTAATCGCCTGTTAGGGTTTGATTAAATTATTTAACAGGGATAACATTTTCTGCATTTTATAGTGGTTTTTGTCATTGCCACGCAGCTTAATTGCTCTTTTGAGTTGAGTTTTTGCGATGTTATATTTTGAAATTCGTAGATTATGCTGTGCTGAGGTGAAATATACGAGAGAAGCTTTCTGTGTTAGACGTGCTGCTTTTTGCATTGTTTCAAAAAATAGCAGGCTTGTTTGCTCTGATACCTTTATTCGTTCTAAGATTTTCCATGCTTTTTGAGCTTGATTTGAAGCAATATAAACTTCCGCTAACGCTATCGAAATTGCTTCACTTTGGGGGGCGTTAACAGCTAATTGTTTTAACAGGTTCTGTGCTTTTTTAAGTTGATGGGTTGTTGCAAGTAAGTTTGCTCTTAGTAGGATTTCGGGGCGCTCTTTTGAGTTGTTTCTTAAAATTGTTAAAGCTTTGAGCTGATGCTTTTGCTTGTTATTAGACGACAATTAACTTGACCGCCTAGCGACAACTAGCTTGGCCGGTTTTTAGTAATATTCAGATGTGTTAAATCAAAAGGGATTTAAATGTCTGGAA
>JALSJU010000088.1 GCA_026989145.1 Thiotrichaceae bacterium | reverse complement strand
ACAACAAGATCATCGGCAAAACTTTGCTGTTTGATATTTTTCCAAGCCATTTTGTGAACCTGTTGGGTAAAATGCTATTATCCCATTTTTGTGGGATTTTTGCACTCTCGTGCAAAGGTCTCATAAAGTAACTTTTTACTTTTTTAGTTGAGGCTCTCTTTCCATAGTTTCACCTGCATGCATATCTATAAATAGCAGTTCCTGTTGTTCGGCAGTTAATTCTGCCTGATCGTTTAAACTATTATTGGTATATATTGAACTACTTCGATTATTATAATTTAGCTGATTTTGTCCACTTTCAGAGCTATTAGCTGACTTCATTTTAGAAGAATATTTTTGAGCTTTATTTTTATTATTCATTGTCTTTGCGCCCGGAGGAGATTTATTATTAAGAGTACTATCTGCTATGGAATTTTTATTTTCTTTTTCTAAAGAAGTTGATGTTAAAGCTTGTTTTTCTTCGTCGTTTTTCTCAAACTTTGGTTGATAACCATTAACGACATCTTTTTCAGCTTTCATAGTTTTCTGTTTATCATTAACAGGACAAGGCTTATCGTTATAGTAAATAGCACCACTTGGATTGGTACATTTAAAAATTTCAGCCTGAGCAGAAACAATAAAAAATAAACTCATTAATAATAAAATGACTTTTTTAATTAGCAAAACGATATACTCCTTGGGTTGCATCAGCACTATGTAGCGCACTAGGCACCATTTTACCCGCCCCCTTGTGACTTCCGTCTGCTGCACTTGAATTAGTCTCTTTGGCTTCAAGAAAATAATCATAAAGCTTACAAACAGGTGAGTCGGCACCGACACCTGAAGCCGTTCCTTCTCTCCTACAAGAGTAACTAAATTTTTTATCCTTAATTACTTTGCGAACACGAATATTATCAATTGATACAGTATCAAAACGATATTTATCATTACCTTCATTAGCCGTAAAACCCGAAGCGGTATAAGCATTAACCAATGATTCAACTGTTGCAAATTTATTTAACTCTGATTGAACATCTTGTCTAATTATCATTATTCGTTGTTCACTACCCGCGATTAAGGCATTCATTGACGATACTTTTACCACAGAAACACCTGTTATTGTCATGACCAATAAAAACATAAGAGCTGTTATTAACGTTGCTCCTGTTTGTGTTTTTCTCATCGTTTGTTTATTTTTTAACATTCTCTGTATTCCCTAAATTCCCTGATTAGCTAAAAAAATAGTAGTGGAATAGACTTTATACATTTTTCGATCCGATGCTGGCTTTGTTATTGTTATATCTAATAAGTGAAATTTCCTATTACTCGGATTAACAACTACATTATCTTCAGAAACAATTAACAATGCGACTTGAACACTAGTAATGCTATTCCATTCATCCTCTGACATATTTGAAGCATTTTTAAATGAGGTTTTATCACCACTCTTTACACCATATCGAATTTGCATATTATCAATATAATCTGCAATGACATGAGGCTCCGCATTTGAGGAGCGTGACCCATAACAGACAAGTTGTTTAGGCCCATTACTTTGTTGAGTAAGATACAAGCCACTGTATATTTTAGCTTTTGCTGTCTCTTGCATTCCATTACTTGTGGCTACGGTTGTATCTGTACTACAAGCTTCTAAACGTGCATTATCTTCTGGTTTAGTTGATGAATCTGTTCCATAAGGGTAGTTATCAGGATAATTAGCTACATTATCAGCATTTTCAGGATACTGACTAGGATCGCCAATACGGGTTGCACAATCATAAAAAAGATAACCTGTATACGGGCTATCAGGGCGATAAACAACGGTAAAAGCATCTCCTGCATCACTATGAGTGGTATAACCTAATAATTCATCAGGGGGATTTAACAAACCGGAATTCCCACCTTCATCCGGGCTACCACTGACAATGAGTTTTTTACCATCACGACATAATGGGTTATCCATGACATCATCTGACTTAAAAAAAGGTTTAACCTTAGATGATACAGAAACGCTCGCGTACCCCGCATGCTCTATGGTTTCTCTAATAGAACGTAAAGCAACGGATGCATTAAGATCCATGCCGTTAAGTTCATCACGAATTTTATCCCCTTCTCTACTTCCAAAATACATAGACATAAGTCCGCCAAGCAACACGATGCCTAACGTCATAGAGACCAGCAACTCAATAAGTGATGATCCTTTAGAATTAACGATGTGTTTTTGTTGATGCATTATTTTTAGAATTTTTATATTACAATTAGATAATGTATCCTTAATTTATTAAACTTATACAATTTATCCGATAAAAGGTCATGAATATTAATAAGTTAGTCTTTTTATAGTGAGGCCTTTGTGCCAAGTAAGGTAATAGTGAGAAAATAAAACTGGAATTACTTCGCAAGGAGTCGTGCAAAAATATCCGAATACTTGAGTTCCTTTTAGAAAATAGCTATACGTTATACTTTACGCGCACTAAGCAAAGCAACAACAAATGATATTAGCTCAATGTACAACCCAAATCCCTACTTAGAAAAGTGATATAGAGTGCATGTAATTGTGGTTTCATAGTGTATTCAATAAATATTAGCTTCACCGTAGGTAAGCGGGCACTTATTGGATATGCCATGAAATCAAGTGCTTGTGCTATATTCGTGTTTTTAAGTGTGGCTTTGGTACAAGGTACAGGTAGACAACGTCCGGCTCTCCTGCAAGACTACTCTTTACAATTGCCACAAAAACAAGGATATCATGGAACAAATCGAAACATATTTAGCACCTCTGCTTGATTTCTTTAGTGAGCAACCGTGGGTTCAGGGAGGCGCTGTATTCCTCATCACCTTTATCCTTGCCTCACTCACCTCTTGGATTATTTTTCGGGTATTAAAATTTTTAACCAATAAAACCAAGTCTTACCTTGATGATCGCTTACTCAATATTGCCCGCCCTCCTATTTACTACTCATTGGTGATTACCGGCTTTTCAACCGCCGTAAAAATCATGCCGTTGTCGGATAGCTTAGCGGATAAGCTGATCTATGGATTTAAAACCATTGGTGTTTTGATTTGGATGACCGCCTTGATTCGTGCTTCCAAAGTTATTCTGCAACAACTCGCTTGGGGTGGCGGTAAAAATAAACAACGCTTAATTCAACCCCAAACACTGCCTCTCTTCGACAATTTATCGAAACTGTTAATCGTTGCAGTTGCAGGTTATGTGATGTTTCAGATCTGGGGCATTGATATGACTGCGTGGGTAGCCTCTGCTGGTATCATGGGTTTGGCGGTATCTTTTGCTGCCAAGGACACTTTAGCCAACCTATTTTCTGGGGTTTTTATCTTAGCCGATAGTCCTTATAAAATCGGCGATTATATCGTCCTTGATGATGGTCAACGCGGTAAGGTCATGCATATTGGTCTTCGCAGTACACGTTTAACAACCAGGGATGATGTTGAAGTCACCGTTCCAAACTCCATTATGGGTAACAGTAAAGTCACCAACCAAAGTGGTGGTCCGAATCCTAAATTTAGAATTCGGGTCAAGGTCGGAGTTGCTTATAGTACTGATACCGATCAAGTCAGGGATATTTTAATGGAAGTTGCAACAAACGAACCACTGGTAACAAAAACACCAGAACCACGCATTCGTTTTAGGGCCTTCGGCGATTCCAGCTTAGACTTTGAACTGCTGTGCTGGATAGAAGACCCAGAGCTAAGAGGGCGTACCTTGGATAAACTGAATGACAAGGTTTATAAACAATTCAATGCAAATAACATTGAGATACCTTTCAACAAGCAAGATATTTACATCAAGGAAATGCCTGATAGAAAGAAAACTGCTTGAAACATGAAGCATATAAGGAGTAATTGTTGTACTTCATGATAAAAATCTTTTAAAACTTGAAGTCAATCTATCATTACTGGCAATAAAGTTCCAACATACGACTAATTTTTTCCGCAACCTTAGTCCGTAACTCCGGTGGAGAAACAACCTCAACCTGATCAGCATATTTTAAAATATCGCCAATCAGCTCAAGATCACTCCCGTAAGGGATTTCTAGTTGATACGAGCCATCATCCAGCCACTGACCTTTTTGATCTTTATGCCAAACCTCTTCTGCTACCCATTGCGAACGATGTGGAGTGAATTTTAGGGTAGCAATACCATTAACTTTTCCTCCAAAAATGCCAAAGGTTTGCCCATAATGCTGATTTAACGTTTCATGACTCAGTGTTTTACGGGAGGTTTTAAGTAACTCTAAATCTTCGATGCGTTCTAAGGCGAATGTGCGTAAGGCATCTTGGCTGTGACACCATGCATCTAAATACCAGTTATCTCGATAATGCGTTAGCCGTTGTGGTGATAGCGTTCGTGAAAAGTCTTGAGTCATTTTCTCAATGCGACTTTTAGCACCTGAGCGCCCATCATAACGAATGCTAATTTGTTTACCTTGTAAAACCGCCTGCGTGACTTGACCTAAGCATTTAATATTTCCTTGTCGTTTTCCAATATTTATCATTCGAATACGATTAGCTGCTAACTCTTCAGAGCCTCCTAATTTTTCACGAATTTTATCCAAATGAGATTTCAAAGCTTTAGTATCTGATTCTAAAAAGCCTGGCTCTAAGTTCTTTATTATTTGATCAATCAATAACAACGCATTAACTTCTTGCGTGGTAAAAAGATGACTAGGGAGTTCTAAATCAGTTTCATCATTATGGTCAAGCTGATAACCCTTTAACTCACGATCATATACAATATTTAAATTATGCGTATCACGTAGGTCTTGAATATAACGCTCCACCGTTGCGGTTGAGCATTCTAATTTTTCTTCCAAGGTTACTCTCGAAACAGGGTAACGAGACTCTTTTAGAAGCTTGAAAAGTTGTGCGATTGATTCTGATTTTGCCATGTGTGTTTTATAACAAAAAATCATTAATAAAACTAAGTTTGTTTTATTAATGATTTTTGCACGAATCTGTGGCGAATGAAATATCGGGGAGCGACAATTCTCAAAAAATACTCGCAGAAACCAACTAGGTGCTTAAAGTTATCGTGGCTCTTTTATATAAAAATTTTAAACATCACAAGTGCAAGAAAACCAATAATAGCAATACCCAATAAACGTATCACATGAGCACTATCAAAAACCGCTGTATCACTTGAATATTGGCTATATGCATCTTTGTAAGATGGCGTTTGAGAATTTTCTGCTATTTTTGACCGTGGCTTCTTGTGATTAAATTTTGTAAAATCGATGTGAACACTATCACCAACAGAGGCTTTCATAAGTGCTTTAACTAAGGGTGATTCTCTTTTATACACCGCTTTAATATGACTGAGCTTACGAATTTTACCTTTACATGCTGTGGCGGTAACAACACGCGCATCACCCTTTTCATCAATCAATTTATATTCAAGATAGCCTTTACCTTCTGAAATTTCTTTAAAAATACGCTCTTTTATCAGAAAGGTTTTTTGCATTGAAATATTCATATTTTAGGCTCTGCCTTTTTATATCCGCTCAGAGTTGTATAACTGCCCATAACATAAAAGCTGAAAGTGCGAGTAAAGCTAATGTTAGATAGTTCGGTGGTTCGATACTTGATATCAGTGCACCATCCTTAGTTTCATCATCAGCGACTTTAAACATAGGGTCTACAAACGTTTTTCTTCCATCCTTTAGAAGAGATATACGTGGATGTTTATTAAACTTGGTGTAGCTCACTTCAACTCTTTGCTGTACTTTTGCCTGAGACAAAACATCCACCAGTGGAGTCTCACGATAATACTTAGCCTGTACAGATTTAATTTTTTTTCGACAGCCTAATTTCGCCACGGCATGTACCACGCGTTGATTGCCTTTATCATCAATCAAATGGTAATGCATAATCGCATTGTTTTTTTCTACTTCCGTTAATTGTGCTTTTTGTAATGTATAAGTCTTGTTCATTGTCTTGTCTTTATTATTTATTAATTGCTTAAACATACAATAAGCCGTTGCTCAAAAACTGACCAGCCGATTCCCCATTAACGGCTGGTTTTTATTGATAGCGTTTCTTTTAGTGATTTAAACGGTATAAAAACAAAGATGAGGAGTTTGACCTAGTATTCCGACAATAGTGGTTTGATGGAGTTCTAAAACTAAAGCAGTCCACAAAAACACGAAAGACTCATTTTTTTTCGTGTTTTTGTGCCTTTCGTGGACTTCTTTTCTTTTAATGGCGTGTTAGTTTTGTGCTATTTTTTTTCAAATACTGCAATCGACTCCACATGTGCTGTTTGAGGAAACATATCCATTACCCCTGCACCAAGTAATTTATAACCATGCGTATGCACCAGTTCACCCGCATCACGAGCTAAGGTTGCAGGGTGGCAGGACACATAAACAATTCGCTTAGCGCCAAGTTTTCCAAAGTGCTCAATAATTTCTTTTGCACCAGAACGCGGTGGATCTAGTAAAATACAATCATATTTCTGTTTAAGCCAAGGCTCTGTTTTTAATTCCAACTCTGTTGCCATTAAATTACAAGCAAAGTAATCCGTATTTTCAATGCCATTCGCTAACGCTGTTTTACGCGCGCGTGCCACCATCACGTTATCGCCTTCAACACCTGTTACATGTTCAGCACTACGTGCAATTGGTAAGGTGAAGTTACCCAAACCACAAAATAAATCCAACACACGCTCGCTTCCGGTTAGTTTTAATAACTCAACAGCACGCGGTACCATTTGCAGGTTTATACTGTTATTAACTTGAAAGAAATCCTGCGGCCCAAAGTGGACTTTGGTATCAAAAGCAGTATGTTCGTAAAATAGCGGCGTAGGCGGAGCTTCCTCTGGCACTGGCCAAATACAATGAACGGTGGTTGGGCCTTTGGGTTGGAGGTAAAGTTGATAGTCATGTGTTTTGGCAAACTCAAGCCACATAGACTGATCTTTATCGGATAACGGTTTTAGGTGCCGAACAATTAACGCCACACCGTTATCACCCACGGCCACTTCAATTTGCGGGGTGCTATCGCGTGATTCCATATCGTAAATTAAGCTTTGGAACAGCTCAAGCTTTTTGCCAACACTTTGATGCAAAACTTCACATGAATCCATCACCGCTAAAAAGCCCCCGTGACGCTCCCGAAAGCCTACGAGCACACGGTCTTTTTTATGCACATATTTAACCCCTAATCGTGCTTTGCGCCGGTAACCCCATTGATCACCCGTTATCGCATCAAACACTTCCTCAGGCTCTACTTTCCCAAGGTGCTTGAGTGAATCGAGCATCGAAGTTTGCTTATAGTTTATTTGTGCATCCGAACTTAGGTGCTGTAACGAGCAACCACCACAGATTTCATAATGCGGGCATTTTGGCTCAACCCGATCAGGCGAAGCTTCAAGAACTTGTTCAATTTTACCTTCATCATGCTTTCGCGATTGTAAGGTATAGATAAAGGTAACTTTCTCACCCGGCAACGCGCCACTAATAAAAACGGCTTTGCCATCAATATGAGCGACACCTCGTCCTTCATGACTAAGTGATTCAATCTGTGCTTCTACAGGCTCTTGCGGGAGTCTTTGTTTTCTGCTTCTGCGTCTTGCCATAATAATTAAGGTAAATTAGAAAGACGCAAGATAGTACACGCATCATGACCGTTTAGACAGACCACTTCTATTAAAAAGAACAAGAATTACCATAAAGCGCATACACTGACAGATTGAATCCACCTTCTGTTTGTACCTTCTTTTAGTTTTATTCATGCCCTTCATGCACTCATGGTTCACACCTTTAATCTTTGCTTTTCATTTTTTAATCAGATTTCAGCTAATAATCAGTAAGTCTTACAAGTCCCAATATACTTCTGCTCTGTCATGCCCCAACGACTTTCAAAAGGTGCATGTGGATCTGATGACACAGTGCCTTTTTCTAGTCTTTCCCACATTTGGCGTAAGTTAATGTGCTTAGTATTATCATTAGGGTAAATCGCTAAGCCACAAAAATTATCTAGCTCGGTTAATAAGCTTTCAGGTAAATCAGGATGAAAAATTGAGCGTGCTAAAATCTGCCCATTTACTTTATCTTCTTCCATTTTACCGCCTGCATAGGCAATTTTTTGCACTTCTTGAAAAAAACGGTACAGACGCTTATCACGCGATGGGGTTGAGTAATAGTCATATTCTTTGGCATTCATGCATTGTCTGCCTTGCGTGCGTATTTTATTTAGGTGTTTCAAACCATCATTAACGTAGTTAACACGCTCTTTAGCAAACGAACATAAGCTGTGCATCAAGCGCATGGTTTTTTCTTCTAGTGGCTCTGCGCGACGTTGAAGCTTTTTAGAAATAATATCAGTAAAGGGAACATAATTTAGACCTGCTTGTTGCGCAACGACATACTGTTCATTACTAAACCCTGGTTGCTGCTGGGCTGGCTTATCAATATTACGCGGCCATTTAAAACGGCGGTAGCCATCTGTCATTCCAACAGGGTCATGTGGGATAAAAAATGGGTAGGAATACAACTTAATCATATTTTTAGGGGATGCAGGCGTGGTTGAATTCATCAATACTGTTACACCAGTATCTGTAATACCCGTTATGCTATAAGAATGCGTGCCGGGTTCAACATATAAATCCCCTGCTTTAATTTGTGCTAACGCAATAGGAAAAGAGTCAACAGGCAAACTACGCGTACCGACACGATCAATCAAAAATAAAGCAAACTGACGAAAGCGCTGATCCTCTGAAGACTTATCCCAATTAGTCATTGTATTACTAATGTACTTATTTTTTTTATTTAAGTAATGGATTTTAAACGGTAGTTTATTTTCATAGGAGAATACCGCACGCATTAAATAAACTGCATCAGCACAATCGTGTGGAATACCAAAGTAAGCTGGACGATTAACTTTATTAAGGAAAAAATCTTCTTTCCACTCGGTGGCTGCCCAGTGTTGATATTTTAATTCCCAATTATCATTCCAGTAATTATTGCCAGAATCCCAAACTGCCGCACTGCTTACTCTGGTAAAAAAAACAACTAAAATGACCAGCGATATTTTCACTAATTTACGCATAAATTCCCCAATTTATTTATTTTGTGAGACCTTTGCACGAGTATAACGATATTTATCAGAAACTCTACTGGAACAAAAGCATAGTTTTTTTCAGGTCTAGTTTAAATTCTTTTTTCACGACTATTTTTTCAGCCTTGCCCCTTTTCTTAACTAACGCTGATAAAGCCAATTGCCAAGCTTCACTGAGTTTACCGGTAATTTGTGCACTGACATTGTCCTTTCCAGCATTAACTAGACCCGCGGTTACTCTCGACTCATTACCATCAGCATCGTGCCGTGATGAAACCTCTGCTTCAAATATGCTGTCTTTGCCTTGAAAAATCTTTTTTAATAACTCCTTACTTAAAACTTTTTGAGCCAAATGAATTTTATCGTCAAGCAGAATAATCTCATCCCTACCCTCCGGATATTCCCCCATATCTTCCAATGTCCAATCAATTTGTTGTTTTAAGTTATCTAGTTCTGCTTTTGCATCACTCACTGCCATTACACCCGCTGCAGATATTCCACTAAAACGTAAGTTAAGCTTTGCCGTATCAAAAGGTAACTCGCTCTTTTTTTGTTGTTTAATATCTAACTGAACAAAGCCTTTTAAAAAATCCTCGTCGATTGATAAATCACTTTTAGCAACCACACTAACTTCAACCGCTTGTTTTAAATAAGGGTGATTAATAATAAGTGCAGGACTACGCAATGCGCTTAACCCCGGCTTATACCCCGCGATTACCGCTTTTCCTCGTTGCTGATAGCTAATTGAGAGTGTTGCAGCACGGATCGTTTCGGGCGTAACACCAAGCTGTAAATTTTCTATTTGAACCGAACCATGGTTATTTTCTTGTTGCTCGTTCGTTTCAAGTTGGTACAAACCACTTAATACAATTTTAGCAAAACGAGTCTCCAAGCGAGAGAAATAATACGCTTGATAGTTAAAGTCAGTACGCACAGTGACTTGAGGTAATCCATTAGGGAATAAAACTGCGAGGTTTTCAAGATCGCTGGCACTGGAATTTTCTTGATCAATTTTAAACAACCAACGCGAGCTTCCCGTACTCACACCCTGCTTGGTAATAAAAACAGGGCCATTTAACAGCTGAGCCGTTATTCTCACCTCTCCAAGATGTTCAGCGACCATAGGAATATCAGAACTAAGCCGTAACTGCGCGGTTGCCCCCAGCGCACCCATTAGTTTTTTACGATAATTCAGCAACTCAAACCGAATGAGTTTTTCACCAAGAACGTCAGTATGCGATTGCAAATAAACGCGAAAGGCCTGCTCAGCACGATTGCCAAAGTAACGCCCTAGCGATAACCAAAATACAATTAAAACAATAAACAACAGCAGATAATGCTGCCATCCTGAACGTCGCTTTGCCCGTTTAGCCTTTTCTTTTGTTCTTATTCGCCCTTTTTTCATCGCTTTAATTCTAGCGGATTATTAAAGATTTTTCATTCATCTTAGATTAAGCACTGTTTGGTTAGTATTCCTTTTATATTAGGGGAAGCATCGCACTAAATTATAATCCAAGTATTGATGCTAAATAAAAATCTGTACATTGCTACTTTGCGTAGAGAGCTTAAAAATAAAAATAAATTATAGAGTCTATGCTTTACACTCGCTTACAAAATAGTTTGACAAACACTGCTGGCATTAGCTTGCGTGCGCTATTGTGTGTGCTTATGGTTAGCTCAACCAGTTCATCTGTTTTTGCCAAAGGTGTCGCAGCTGGCACTGAAATTTCTAATAAAGCCGTGGTCAACTACTCTATTAATAGTACTGCTCAGCAGCCAATAGAAAGCACCCCACAAGGAAATTCTGTTGCAGGTTTAGGCAATGGTCAAGCAACCCAATTTAAAGTTGATCGTAAGATTGATTTATTAGTCACTGGCAACAATAACGCCAATGTAAAACCTGGGGATACACAATCTAGCGTTACATTTAGTCTCGTAAATGAAGGCAATGCCCCTCAAGAATTTAGTCTAAGCACTAATAGCAGCATAACAGGCGATGATTTTAATAGTAGCAACTGTCAAACCACGATTACTCAGGTTAAAGATGACTCTGGCACGATTGTAACGGGGTTAACGCTACCAATGACAGGCAATATAAGCTTAGCGGCAGATTATCAAGCCAGTATCACGGTTAAATGTGACATTCCACTCCATAACAATAACCAAGCAATACTTGCAGGTCAAAAAGCATTAGTCTCACTAACCGCAACAGCGGTTAAAAATGAAGATGGAAGCCCAGTTGCTCAAACCACAACAGTCGATATTGTAAACACGGTTGATACCGTCTTTGTTGACAATGCCGGTAGCGATGATAATAAACGTGATGCATCTCACTCAGCAAGGAGATCTTATATCGCAAACAGCTCCAGCGTAATACCCACACTATCCATAAAAAAGACAATAGCAAGTGTGCAAGACCCAAAAGGAGGAAATAGCGCAATTTCTGGTGCGGTGGTCACTTATAAAATAATGGTAAACACCAGCGGTAACGGCGTGATTAATAACGTAATAATCACCGACCCCACACCTTCAGGATTAACATACAAGAAAGGCTCTATCTACTTGAACAATATGAATTTTACAGACAAGGTTGATAATGATAAAGTGCAGTTTGATGGATCAAACAACGTCTCAACAATAAACCTAGGGAACATTACTGCGGGCTTGCAGAGTGAGATACTCCTTAGCTATACCATTAATTGAGATTATTCTTTAGCGTGAATCAGTAAGTCACGAATTCAGGCTTATCAAACAATATTACCGCCTAGGTATTATTGGTAACAAAAAAGGGGAACATTATGATTAAAACAAAATCAATCAACACATTAGCACTTGGGCTAGTAATGGCTGTTAGTACCATAAGCACTAACGTTTCAGCGGCGCCACAGGGTCACTTAAAAGTAACCTCAAAAGTACAAAAACTTGTTGTCACTAACCGTAATGGTAAAAAAGTAGCGACTTATGTACCCGCTGCTAAAGTATTGCCTGGCGAAACCGTGCAATACAACACCTTCTTTCAAAATGTAAGTAACCAACCGGCTAACGGCATTACGATTGTAAACCCAATTCCTAAACATACGGTTTACCTGCCTAATACGGCGCAAGGTCAAAATACCGT
>JALSJU010000087.1 GCA_026989145.1 Thiotrichaceae bacterium | reverse complement strand
ATATGATTTCAATCATACGTTGATTGATTTTTATCAAGTATAATTCCCATATCACTATTTGAGGATCTTCCGATGAAATTCACACAAACACTGACTATTACACTCTTCACGCTACTCGTTTCGTTGACAAGTTTTAACGCAGCTGCCGAAGACGATAAAAGAAAGCTCGTTGAAATGCCAAAAATGATGCAACAGCATCAACTCGCCAATATGCGTGATCATCTCAAAGCTATTAATGAGATTTTAATGAGCATGGGAAAAGGTGAACTCGACAAAGCCGCTGATATTGCAGAGTCCCGCCTCGGCATGAGTTCTTTATCCAGCCATGGCGCTAGCCATATAGCAAAAGTCATCCCGAAAGAAATGGGCGCTATTGGCACCAGCATGCACAAAGCAGCGAGCCGCTTTGCGCTAAAAGCACAAGAAGGTGATGCATTACCCGCCTACAAAGCATTGCAAGAAGTAACATCTGCCTGTGTTGCTTGTCATGCTGGTTATAAAACACATTAAAAAAGAAACTTTAGGGCATAGTCTAGGAGCCTGTCCGAGAACTAAAAACCTACTGCAAATTACATAATCATCATGATTTGAACTTATCAAAATCGTTAAATAGCCGTACTATACTCCTCTTTCGATAATCACAACTTATGATAATTCTGTAATTTTCGCTACGGTCTTAGTTCTCGGACAGGCTCCTAGTAATTTTCTTTCTTTAGCCACCGATAAGTCGTCAAAGACCGCTAATTATTTGTAGTGCGATAAGGTGAAGCTTCAAACTTACGCAATAATCTCACTAACTTCAACTGCTGCTGCCGTTCAATAATTTCGCTATTAGTTTTTGCATTTTGACGAAGCATCGTAAAAAGAGAGCCTGCAAAGTAAGCAATTACAGCAAGACTGACCCACCATAATTTAGCTGAAATAAATATTGAAGCTAAGGCGATGATAAAAGCTACCATAAAAGACATGCGCCACTTAAATGAACGCTGGTTTTGTTTTATCTCCCACTCCTTACTAAAGTTGTTTAAAACTTGTTCAAGCTCATCAATTTCATTTTGACTCAGATCAGTATTCATTCTTTGATTCCATTAAAGCTAGGCGTATACTGTTTCTGGACTAGAGTGTTCAGTCAGATTCATAGGGTGAGACTGTTTACTCAAAACCAAATAAAAAATAACAATAAAAGCCGTACGTTAAAACGTTTATAAGTGGCTCGGGGATTTTAGAGTAGGAAGTAATAATGGGACGGCTGAGTTTCTCAGACACACGGCATCTTGTCACACGAACAGCACTTGGTGCTGAGTGGGGCGGGACTAAAGCGCTTGAAGGAAAAACCCGCCAAGAAGCTATAAACATTCTATTAACATCAGCCCCGATAAGAACCCCAGGCTTACCTGCTTTAACGCCCTGGGCGAATGTTACCCGCATGAAACAGCAAAGCAATATGGGCAAAAAACGCGCACGCAAGATGATGAAAATCGAAGGTCAGCGTTTAAAAAACTGGTGGATAAAACACCTTTTACACACCGATGCTCCTGTTAACGAACACATGACCTTGTTTTGGCACAACCACTTTACTTCATCACTTGAAAAGGTAGAGCAACCGCACTTACTCTATTTACAAAATCAGTTATTACGAAAAAATGCAATGGGTAATTTTCGCAAAATGCTTCATGCAGTTGCACGAGACCCTGCAATGCTAGTCTACCTAGATGGAAATAAAAACATAAAAGGTAGTCCAAATGAAAACTTTGCTCGCGAGCTTTTAGAATTATTTACCTTAGGCCGTGGGCATTACAACGAGACTGATGTCAAAGCGGCAGCCATAGCCTTTACTGGTTGGGGGACCGATCGTAACAAAGGAACTTATACCTACTCACAAGTAAAACATGACCCTCGAACATTTACTTTTATGGGCAAAACGGGGGCTTTTAGCGGTGACCAAATAATCGACATTATTTTAGAAAAGCCTCGAGCCGCTGAATATTTAGCTGAGAAATTTTGGAAGGAATTTATTAGCGATAATCACCCTGACCCTCGAGTCATAAAACGTTGGGGGGCTAAGTTTAAAAAATCAAACTACAGTATAAAAGTCCTTTTAAAAGAAGTTTTAAATAGTGATCAGTTTTGGTCCAGCAAATACCGTGGTACCTTAACCAAATCACCGGTTGATTTAGTCGTCGGCACGCTACGCACCTTACCTTTCCCTAAATTATCAGCAGGTAAGTTAAGCCATATTTGCCAACTATTAGGGCAAGATTTATTTGACCCGCCAACCGTAAAAGGTTGGTCTGGTGGAACGGCATGGATTGATACACAAACCTTATTAGTGCGCACCTCTTTATTAAACAAGCTCACTCGCCACAGTAAGGCATCAGAAAAAATGCAATCTTACTTGCCTAAATCAACAGGAACAGAGGTCGTAGAATGGCTATTGCCGATAGCACCTGTATTACCATTACCTACAACGCCAGGTAAACGAAGAATGGTTAGAGCGCTGATGTTAGACCCTGTCTATCAACTTAAGTGAATATTAAACAATGAACAGACGAGACTTTCTACAATACAGTAGTCTAATGCCACTAGCAGGCATGTTACCGGATGCATTTGCCGCTGGTCAACGCCCTGATCAAATTGTGCTTTTGGTCCATTTGCAAGGCGCGAATGATGGCTTAAACACGCTAATCCCTTATCGTGATGATTTTTACTACAAGGCTCGCCCCAAGCTCGCGATTAAAAAAGGTATTCCCCTTAAAAACAATATGGCGATGAATCCTTATTTAAAAGATTTAATGCCACTGTGGGAGCAAGGTCAAATGGCATGGGTGCAAGGTGTCGGTTATAGCCGCCCTAGCCGATCCCACTTTCATTCATTAGATGTGTGGGAGACCGCATCAACCCGCCACAATGAAGACAGAGGCTGGCTAACTCGTGTACTTACTTCGCGTGCGAGTGCAGTAAATGGTATTGTGCTTGGTGACAACGACCTTGGACCAATGGGCGGACGAGGCGGTTCTGCCGTAGCAATGGAAGACCCTGCGACATTCTTGCGTCAAACAAAATATTTAAATAAACGAAACTATCGGGCAAGTAACGCATCATTGGCGCATATGCTCAACGTACAAAATCAAATTAACACTGCCGCGCATGAGCTAGAGCGGATACATCATGCTAAACGTTCTCGCGTAAAATTTCCGCCGAGTCGCTTTGGACGTAAGCTAGAACAAGTCACTAAAATGATTATCAACGGTATGGATACGCCTGTTTATAAAGTGACCTTAGAAGGCTTTGATACCCATGCAGGACAAATGGATCCACACAATAATTTAATGAATCACCTCGGCGGAGGCTTAAAAGCATTCTCAGATGCTATGAAACAAGCAGGCTTATGGAATAATGTTTTGGTAATGACTTATTCTGAATTTGGCCGACGTGTGGCAGAAAACAAAAGTGGCGGAACAGACCACGGCGCTGCGGCCCCTCAGTTAGTACTAGGTGGGCGAGTACGGGGTGGTCTTCATGGCAGGCAACCAAGCTTAGCTCCAGATAAATTATACGATGGTGACTTGGTGCACACGGTCGATTTTCGTCAAATGTATGCAACACTTGCTCAACGCTGGTGGAGACGACCTAACCCTTGGGCAAACCAGCATCGCCCACTACCGTTTGTATAAACTATTTTTTTAAGCACCCGACTAAGGCCTCTTTTATTTCCGTTATTTCAACGCTACCACTTTGTGAAGAAAACTGATGAGCTTGAAGCTTATTAATTGTTTTTTGTAACAAAGCACCTTTACAGCCGTTCTCTTTTTTTAATATAGGCAATTTTTCTAAAGCTAAATTATCCCCCCACCCCTTTGCTACAGTAAATTGATTGAGTGCAGCTCTAATTTGCTTGTAGTTTGTTGCTTGAGATAAAGCTTGAATGGCTTGTTTCTGTTTTTGCCTTCTTTTTATAATATCGCTAAGTTTTGTAACAACCCTATACAATAAAATACTAAAAAATATAGCTAATAAAAAAACAATAAAACCTAGAAACCACTTGTTCAAAGCAATAAATAACGGTGAGCTTAAACGTGCTTTTTGTAGAGTTCCAGACCGTGGCTCAAAATATTGTATTTCTATTTTAGGTAATCTCTCAAAACCATTCTGGCGGACTTTTAAAGGAACTTTATACTGACGCTCGTAGCTTATGCCGGCAACAGTTTTATGTGTTTTATCTAGCTTTTCTAACGGCATAATATCGATAGACTTGGAACTACCCAACTGCCGACTAAGCGGTGGGATAAACTGTTTGGCTACACCCTTCCCCTCTACCATCACCTGCCATTCCAGTAAGTTATGCGTTGTCACCAACCATCCTTCACGCCAATAACTTTTTAAGGAGATTTCCCCTACAGGCATAGTAGGAGGAACATATAAAGGCAATCGCCTTACTTTCAATGCTACTGTCTCCAACACCAAGGTTTGTATACGACCACTGTTAGGACGATAACGAATTCGAGGTAATTTCAAATCATGTTTCCCAGCAACAAAAGGAAATACCACCCATTTTAAAACCAGTGTTGTTTCTGTACTTGATTCAGTGCGCTGCAAACCAAAAGAAACAATACTAAAACCTTGCTGTTTAAAAGGCTCCACTTCTAATCGAGAAAAAGGGTCATCTGTTTTAACCGTAAGTGTTATTAAAACCTGTTGTCGCTGCCAAACCTGTTCTGCTGATTGGCTAAGCTTGATTATCGGTGCGCTTTTCGCCTTTGCCTGTGCAGCCGTTAATAAAAGAGAAATAAACAGCACTGCTAAAAACAGTTTAAATATACTTAAGGGGAATTTACGGCTGTGTCGCGCGGTAAGAAACTGCCTCGCTGATATGTGCTGTTTGAATAGTTTCACTTTGTGCCAAGTCTGCAATGGTTCGCGCCACTTTAAGAATGCGATGATACGCTCTGGCTGATAGAGTAAACTTTTCTACCACCTGTGCCAATAAGTTTTCATCCGCTGCATTGAGCTTACAATATGCTTCAATTTCTTTATTGCTCAAGAATCGGTTGGCTTTATTTTGCCGGCTTAGCTGAGTTGTACGCGCAGCGATAACGCGTTTCCGAACTGCCTCACTACTCTCCCCTGTGGCTGGTTTTCTTAAATCTTCATGAGATAAACGTAGCACATTAATGTGTAAATCAATACGGTCTAAAAATGGCGCAGATAGCTTAGAACGGTAACGTCGTTGTTGCTCTGGTGAACATTGACAATTACTTTTAAAATCGCAGTTTAGTCCCTGCGGGCAGGGGTTCATCGCAGCGATTAATTGAAAATCAGCGGGGTAAGTGGCTTGTCTGGCAGCACGAGAAATGGTGATTTTTCCTGTTTCAAGTGGCTCTCGAAGTACATCCAACACCTTTCGGTCAAACTCAGTTAATTCATCCAGAAACAAAATTCCGTTATGCGCAAGAGATATCTCACCCGGGCGCACCTTCGCACCACCACCCACTAAAGCAACACCTGAGGAAGTATGATGAGGATCACGCACGGGTCGCATTCCCCAGTTTCTTACATCAAAGCCTTGATCACTAATTGATGCAATAGTGGCAGACTCTAAAGCTTCGGCTTGCGTCATTGGTGGCAGAATTGCTGCTAGCCTTGTTGCAAGCATTGTTTTACCTGTTCCCGGTGGACCAACCATTAGCATATTGTGGCAGCCTGCTGCAGCTATCTCTAAAGCCCGCTTAGCTTGAAACTGACCTTTAACATCATTTAGGTCACTCTGGTATTGTGGTTTTAATTCAGCAATTTTTGTTTGATGTGGAAGTAAGGTTTCTGTTTTCGATAAATGATTACATACCTGTAATAAATGGCTGGCGGGAATAACACTCAAGCCATCAATTAAGCTTGCCTCATCAGCATTTTCTTGGGATAACATTAAAGAGCGATTGGCGAGCAGAGTCGCATAAGCTGTTGGCAAAACCCCTTTTACGGCTCGTAGCTGTCCAGCCAATGATAACTCCCCAATAAACTCATATTGAGCAAGTGATGCCGTAGGAATTTGCCCCGATGCGGCTAAAATCCCCAGCGCTATGGGTAAATCAAATCGTCCGCCATCTTTAGGAATATCCGCAGGTGCTAGATTCACAGTAATGCGCTTAGCAGGAAATTCAAAATTACAATTAATAATCGCCGCGCGCACCCGATCTTTACTTTCTTTAACCGCAAGTTCGGGCAAGCCAACTATAGAAAAACTTGGTAATCCATTGCTCAAATGCACCTCCACATCAACTTGTGGGGCATCAATGCCTTCGTTGCTGCGACTGTAAAGTAAAGAAAGATTCATGTGGAGGCGTATAAAAGTAACTAAAATTTCAGCATAGCAAGATTATAAGTACACACAATTGTGGTCAGATGAGAGGCAAGGTTCCTCATATTGAATGCAGGTGCTACAATAAAGAGATACAAATCATAAAATTCAGCTGACATTAAACAGCCTTCAGGTATCGTAGCTTTTTTGTAAAATAATTTGAGTTAATAATAAAATGGAAATGGCACTCGTTGCACTAGCAGGTATCGGCTTACTACTGTTTATTTACAGTTTTCTAGTCTATATTTTTGCAGGCTTTAAACATCACCCCGTAACTGGATTGATTTCAATATTGCCTGTTTTAAATATTGTCACCCTGCCTTCACTTTGGCACACAACAGGGCGAAAGCTAATTATTGGTTTTATAGGTCTATTAATTGCCGCAGGAAGTTGGTTTATGGGTGCTGAGCAAGGTACAAATAATTTACTCGCTAAGATCCAAGGCAACCCTGTTGCTGTAGATACTGTTATAACGCCAGACGAAGCAATTAAAATACAAACACTAAGCCAAAGCTTAATGCAGAGCTTACCGGAAAAAGCATTGTATAAAATGTCCTTTGAACCGGTTGACCCTACAACTTTAGTCACTTATCAAGGTAAAACAATTCGTATCACAACAAAAAATCGTGAACAGTTTGAAGGTCGATTACTAAAGGTCATCAACACCCAAGTAATTCTTGAATCAACCGGCAATAAAGAAACTAAAGTACCACTGGATCAAGTCGAGCAACTTAGTATAATGGTTAGACGGTGAAATAAATGGATTGCTTTGTATACCGTAGTCAGAAGAAATCTGGGATGTATCTCTACTTAAGCGAAAAAGATAATTTTACAAAGGTGCCAGATACTCTCATTAAACTACTCGGTGAACTTACTTTTTCATTTGAATTTGATCTAAGTGAAGATAGAAAGCTGGTGCGCGAAGAATCAAAAGAAGTAATCAGAATCATGCAAGAAAGCGGCTACTTTTTACAAATGCCACCACCAAAAAGTGAGGCGTTGGAGAGTAGCCAACTTAATTAAATGACTAGTACTCCAACAACATAGGTTTGATGGGTACAGCGAGTCAGAAAGTGGTTAGCCACTAGGCGCGCTTTGCAGTGAATTCACGAAAGGCACGAAAAACAGTTTGCTTTCTTTCGTGTCTTTTGTGCTTTTCGTGGACTTATTTTTTAACTTCTTAGTAAGGGCGCTGACCAGTAAAGTTACCCGGTGGATCATAACTACAAACCCAGCTTTGTGATTTATCTTCACCGACTTTTATAGCACAACCTACTTTCGTCGTGTTCTTCCAAACCATTTGTGTATAGTGACCACATTGTTGCCCCGGGTCACAACTATTACTGGCGTAGTTATACCAATCTTCCTCATCAGCCCATACTTTTACCACATCTTTAATCGTTGTACCTTGTACCGCTGTTTCACCGGTTGACCACGACACTGGGCTTGCCCAATAAAGGTTCTCCCCATACGGTGGTGTACCAGGTCGGTGTACCATGGTACATTTGCCTGATGCACACAGATTATCAGCCCACTCTTGAGAATACTTTGCCAGTTTAGTCGACCATGTTAATGGCTTTAAACCATGCTTTATACGCACAACATTATGTGCTTTTAACACACCCGCAAAACGTTGTTGGGCTGATAGTTCTGCAACGGTGTGGCTACCATGATCGCCAACATCAGTTGCAATATCATGTGCACTGGGTTGATTGGGTGAGCTACAGGCTGCCAATGTAGTTAATGCAGTTAATAAAGTGGTGTTGAATAATAGTCCTGGGGGTACTTTCAAGTTCATTGTGTTACCTAATTCACATTATTTTTAGTATTTGTTTTTAGATTTTTCGAGTTTATTTTCTGAGAGTTTATACGAGTCTGTAATAACCTCTTCGTTCATTCTTATCGTTAGGGGTTTGAGAATGAATTTTAGGAACGACGCGCAACAGGCATTTTTTTAACCTCTGCTTCAATCCATGTTTTAACTTTATCATTAATTTCAGCAGGCTCCAAACCTTCTACGCTAAACGGTTGTCCGATACTCACCGTAATGGTACCGGGGTGTTTAACATAACTATGCCTTGGCCAAAGCTCACCCGCATTATGCGCTAACGGGTAAATAGGGTAACCCGCACCATCTATTGATTCCTTAGCACAATAATGCGCGAGCAACGCACCGCCCATTCTATATCGCTCAGTATGTCCAGGCTTCACGCGGGTTCCTTCAGGGAAAATACACACCCAATTACCCTCATCAAGGCGTTGTTTGCCATTCACTTTAACTTGCTCTACCGCTGAGCTACCCGCCGTTCGATCAATAGCAATTGGCTTGACACGTGATAGCGCCCAGCCAAAAAAAGGGATTCTAAACAACTCTTTTTTTAATACCCACGAAATTGGAGGAAATATTGATGGGATAAGTAAAGTCTCCCATGTGGATTGGTGATTCGCCAAAATAATTCCATTGTTGTTTACGTCAATATTACCCAAGCCGATAATATTGTATTTCACACCACAAGTGATCTTTAGCCACCAAACGTTAAAGCGCGTCCAAGGGACTAAAATTTTATAACTTGTCTCTTGTGAAAGTAACAATAAGAAAGGCGATATTAATCCAGCGAGAGCAGTACTTAGGGCAAAGCCAATCCAAAACAAAGTGGCACGAAACAGTAAAAGTGCTTGATTCATACGTTGCTCTCGCTCATCAGTTGTAGAATTTTCTCTAAAGCTTTACCGCGATGACTTATTTGATTTTTTTCATCGGGGTCAAGCTCAGCTGAACTTATACCATGTGTCGGCACAAAAAATAACGGGTCATAGCCAAAACCATTCACACCAGAAAGCTCATGCAGTATTGTTCCTTCCCAGCTAGCATCCGCAATTAACGGTGATGGATCCTCTGCATGGCGCATATAAACAATGCAACAACGAAAGCGCGCGGTTCGTTTTTCATCAGGCACGTCTTTCATTTCTTCTAGCAGTTTGCTGTTATTAGCGTCATCCCCTTCGCCAGAATAACGGGATGAGTAAATCCCCGGGCGACCATTGAGTGCATCGACTTCAATACCAGAGTCATCTGCTAAAGCAGGCAAACCTGTATGTTTCGAGGCATTACGCGCTTTAATAATGGCATTTTCAACAAAGGTTAACCCTGTTTCAGGCACATCAATAACATCATAAGTAGATTGTGATGCGATCTCAAAACCCGCACTGCCAAGAATGCGAAAAAACTCACGGAGTTTGCCTTGATTGCCACTGGCTAATACTACTTTTTTGCTCACATTGTTACCTTAAAGGAAATATTCATTAGGGATGAATTATAAGTCGGAAACCTTTTTGAATGAACTTAATTTACATTTTATTAAAAGTGCTGATGAAACGTAAATTCACAATAAATTCAACCAATTATACTTAGCCTTAGAGGAACAATTAAAATTAATACCATGATGTTTGCATCCTATTAAAATAAGCACACGTTAATACTGGCAAGAACGACATGAAAACTTAAAAATCATTAAGGGCCCTTAATAGATAAAGTTGATTGACAATCTAAAAATTAACTATTAATCAATAATATGAGAGCAATATAATGAAAACACGACTATTAACAATTAGTGCAATATCACTTCTATTTTTGGGCCAATCGGCAATGGCATTTGAACAGGTAAATTCTGAAAACGATTACGATGTCGCGTTTCAAAATGGCTGGATAGATTCTTCAACACAAGCACAGAGCTTGGATATTTTTAAACCCTCTTACCAAGTAAAGTCATCCATTGGTTTTGAGCAGGTAAATTTTGAAAATGGTTATGATGCAGCCTATAGAAATGGCTGGGTATCTCCAGAAACAGTCGCTGCCGATGCGATGAATTTAGTTAAAACATCATTTAGAAGTAATCCAGAAATGATGGATAATAACCGTTTTGAAGATGCAACTTCAATTGACTATTTAAGCACAAACTAAGCACAAATTACCTTTCAATACAAAACCAAGACTTTGTTCTTGGTTTTTTTATGCCTAAAATTTGACCGTTCAGACAGAAATCATGCTTATATTTTGACATAAATCAAAATGAATGCCAATATCAAGACAGTTTACAAAATTTCCTTTGTATAACTCTTTCACTACGGGTCTTCTATGATTTGTGATTTAAAGATCACTTTAAAATTCAAACTCACCTGCTCTTTTTTGAGTATCCCTCTGCTATTTAGCGGTTGCTCTACTCCTTCTAAACCCACTGCAAAAGAACTACGCCTAATTAGTCACCCCAGTAAACATACCTTGCACAAAGTTAATGCCCTAATGCCACATGCCGTAAAATGGTATAGCGATGTTGAAAAGTCATTGCGCTCAAAAGGCCGCATGTTAACCAAAGCCGAAACAAAAGAAGCAAAAGCCCTTGGCGTAAAAATGCCAGATTTAATACGCGTTGTCATATTGGATAAATTCCCTGAACCCAACAAGTACGCATCAGGCGATCATTTTGAAGGCGCGCGCGCAATGGGTAATATCATTATGTTAAAGCCTCACCACAAAGATGACTCTACAGTTTTATGCCATGAGCTAGTGCATATCGCGCAAAAAGATCGTATCGGTGGTTTGAAAGGCTTTTTAAAACAATACGCGATTGAACGAGAAGTTCTGGGCTATTCGCGCTCACTTTTAGAAAATGAGGCGTATGCCTTACAACATGAAATTCCCGCTAAATAATCACTCCTGACATAATGCTGTCAGGAGCACCTGTCTATACTTGCCTTATCACATAACTTTATGTGACAACTTAACAGAAGGCACGAAATATGAGTGATACTCCAATCAATCCCCTAAAACAACACGGCGCTTTTAGCTGGAATGAGCTAATGACAACAGATATGCAAGGCGCTAAATCATTTTATCAAAAAATGTTTAATTGGCAGGTAGAAGGTGTTGAAAGCGACATGCCGTATATGATGGCAAAAATTGGTGAGCAAGACGCCGCAGGCTTTATGCCAATACCTCCGGAAGCAGAAGGCATGCCAGCAATATGGGGCGGCTACGTCACGGTTGATGATGTTGATGCTAGTGCCAAACAAGCCATTGAGCTGGGTGGCAAGGTGTTATTAGAAGCACGTGATATTCCTAAAGTTGGGCGTTTTTGTGTGATTAGCGACCCACAAGGTGCTACGCTTAGTTTAATCACCTACCTGAATCCGTGACTTCAATGCGGACAGCAGGGCTCAAGATATTGGTTTAGCACAGGTTTTAAAAATCTTAGCTTCACCCTTAGGTTAAGCCGGTATTCTTTAAATCCGTGATTAATCAATAGCTTGCGTTCTGTGCCGCAGTGAAGTCACGGGTTCAGGTATTCACTTTGACCCAAGTTAATTAATGGCAAACCCCACGGCAACATCTTTTGAAAGCATCGACGTAGCCAGCACTTATGATAGCTACCCTGATGAAATACGTGAAAAACTACTCGCACTTCGTCAGTTAATCTTTGAAGTGGCTTTTGAGCTTAACATTGATGAGCTGGAAGAAACGCTTAAGTGGGGTGAGCCGAGCTATGTGACCCAACAAGGTAGTACCATTCGATTAGCTTGGAGAAAATCCTTCCCGCAGCAGTACGGAATATTCTTTAACTGCAAAACAACGTTAATCGAAACCTTTAAAGAGGTTTATCAAGACCAATTTAACTATGAAGGTAATCGCGCCATTATTTTTGAAAAAGCAGATACATTTCCTGTCGATACTTTAAAACATTGTATCGAGTTATCATTGACCTATCACAAGATCAAACACTTGCCGATGTTGGGCGTATAAACGCATGCGACGCGCTGATCGCCTTTTTCAGATTATTCAATTTTTACGCACACGCCGCGTTACCACAGCACTTTGGTTATCAGAAAGGCTCGAAGTATCTGAGCGCACA
>JALSJU010000086.1 GCA_026989145.1 Thiotrichaceae bacterium | reverse complement strand
GTGCCAACAATTCCAGCTTTAGCACGCGCACGTGACTATCTTGATAAGCAAGGTGCGAGTGGTCGGGTAACGCTTATTATTACGGGTGGCTTGCGTGTCCCGATTGATTTTGTAAAAGCGCTTGCGTTGGGCGCAGATGGTGTTGCCATTTCAAACAGTGCTATGCAAGCGATAGGTTGTGTTGCGGCAAGAATGTGTAATACAAACAACTGTCCGACGGGGATCGCCACTCAAAAAGAAGACTTACGCCAACGATTAGATATTGAGAAATCATCAAAACAGCTACATAACTTTTTTAATGCCTCTGTAGAACTTATGCAAGTTATGGCACGAGCCTGTGGGCACAATAATTTTAGCCAGTTTACTCAAGCAGACTTAGCAACATGGCATCGTGAAATGGCATTACTCTCAGGTGTTAGATATTCTGGTGTAACCGAGTTGTAACCCGTTTGATATTTTTCTTCTTTTATGCTGTTGATCTCTTTGTCGTTCGCTTCGAACAGTGAGCACTTAATTCTCTTGTACGAGAAAATAAAAAAGCCCCCTCGAAAAACACGAGCGGGCTTTTTTTTATTTGGCGGAGAAGGAGGGATTCGAACCCTCGGTACGGGGTTACCGTACATACGCTTTCCAAGCGCACTCCTTCGGCCACTCGGACACTTCTCCGTGTTTTTTTTACAAACTAACTGATAAGCGTTGCAAAGGAAGAGGAAGTTTAAGCTGTTTTGTTTGTTGTGACAATCTAAATCCATTAGATACGATCAATATAAAGCCATTGTTCTTTAATTTTAATAAAAAGGCTTTTTTCGTGATGTTGATAAATCGGTTCTTCGGGGTTGTTGCATTTGGAGCTGGCAATAAACTCAACCATCCCTTTTAAATCACCCTCATCACCTGCTTTGGTTGAAACAATTTTTAAGGCGATGAGTTGTTGTGGTTCAGATTCTTTGAGACTGGTTAGTGAAGGGCGGGTATCTTGATGCCATGTTTTAAACAGATATTGGGCATTAC
Source organism: Thiotrichaceae bacterium (assembly GCA_026989145.1). Taxonomy (GTDB): domain Bacteria; phylum Pseudomonadota; class Gammaproteobacteria; order Thiotrichales; family Thiotrichaceae; genus Cocleimonas. The sequence goes on along the minus strand of JALSJU010000086.1, from coordinate 11,463 downwards.
CCATAGCATAGGCTGTGTAGCGAGAGCGCATAAGGGCTTCTGCGGTTGGGGCTTTCAAATTTCCTTTATGGTAACGACCGCAACAGACTGCATAATTGAGTGCTGAGTCGCAGGGGCAAAGCTTATTGGTCATGTGTATTTCCTAATTAACTAGTCCAAATATTTGATGAAGAGGTACAGTTTATAGCTGAATGATTTTCTCAGAAGTCTAATTTTTAATCTTGAGTAAAATCGCTCAAACTTTAGCCCAACTAGGGTAATTGCGATAACGCAAAATTCACTAGAAACTCCATTATGTTCATGAAACATCTGAGTTCGGGGTGGTTGCCTCTGCAATCACACGGGTATTTATTTCTCCATCTTTAAATCGAATGGTTAAATTTTGTGCGTTTTTTATCTCGCTTACAGAGCTGATAAGTTGATTGGTTTGGCTGTCTTTGGTAATGGAGTAACCACGCTCTAAGGTTTTTAGTGGGCTGATACTATTTAGCTTAGCCATTTGTAAGCTAAAACGTGCTTGATCTTTGTTTAGTCGATTGTTGATAGATCGGCTTAAACGGGTCGTTAAAAAATCCAACGATTGTTTATATTCAGTTAATTTCTTTAGTGGTTGGTTGGCTTGTAGTCGTGCCTGAAAGGTCTCAAGTTGTAAGGTTTTATTCTTGAATAGTGTTTGTTGTTGCAGGTGTAAGCGAGTAGTAACTTCATCAAGACGTTGGCTTTGTTGCTGGACTTTTGTCGAGGGTTTTTGTAAGTCAAGTCGAGCTGTTAGCCAATCTAGTTTTTGTTGTTTTTCTTGGATATTATTAATAATTTGTTGCTGTAGCCAGACTTTATTTTGAGTGACATCGGTTAATAATTGTTGCACATCAGCTGTGATTAATTCAGCGGCAGCCGAGGGAGTCGGCGCACGTAGGTCTGCAACAAAATCAGCAATGGTGAAATCTATTTCATGACCAACACCGCAAACAATGGGTGTTTTTGCATGATAAATCGCCTTGGCAACATTTTCTTCATTAAAACACCACAAGTCTTCAATTGACCCACCTCCGCGCGCAACAATAATGACATCACAACTATCCTCTTCATCGGCACGGCGGATTGCGGCTTCAACCTGACCTTTAGCGTTATCACCTTGAACGTTCACGGGGTAAATTAATACTGGTGTTTGTGGGCTACGGCGTTTCAGTACATTGAGAATATCACGAATCGCAGCGCCTGTTGGTGAGGTAATAATGGCGATACGCTTGGGGTATTCGGGTAACGCTTTTTTTTTGTTATCATCAAATAAGCCTGCTTCACTGAGCTTTTTCTTTAAGGCTTCAAATTCACGTTGTAGCTGACCAATACCAGCATCTTCCATATGCTCGGCAATAAACTGGTATTCACCACGTGGTTCGTACAACCCGACCCTACCGCGTACCAGTACCTTCATGCCATTTTCAGGTTTGATGTTTAGCTTCATGTTGCGGTTACGAAACATAGCGCTTCGAATTTGTGATTTTTTATCTTTTAACGTGAAATATAAATGACCCGAAGCAGGGCGTGCTAAGTTTGAGATTTCTGCTTCAACCCAAAGCAAAGGGAAACCGCGCATGAGAAGTTGGTTGACTTCTGCATTGAGCTCAGCAACGCTAAGGATAGTTCTGTTTGGTGGCGAGGGAGGGTGATTTAACATAGAATAATTATAACGTTTTTAAGTTAAAAACGACGTTTATGAGCAGCTATAACGACAAACTTTTTATTCGATGCAATGGTACGGCAATTTCCGAATAGTTTTTTAAGTTTGATGTGATAACCTAAATGCCGATTAGCAACAACCCATAACTCACCTTTTTGATTAAGCTGTTGGTTGCTTTGTTGAAACATTTGCCAAGCAATCTGATCACCCACTGCATGGGCTTGGTGAAAGGGCGGGTTGCACAAAATAAGATCAGCTTTATCACCTTGGTATTGATTAAAACAATCGCTCACTACAAAGTTTGGTTGGTGCAGTGGGTCTCGCTTAAAGTGTTTTTGGTAACTGTCTGTTGCTGATGCTATCGCCAAGTAAGATTCATCTATAAATGTTAGTTTGGCATCTTTTTGCCTTGTTTGAGCTATGATCCCGAGTACGCCATTGCCACAGCCTAAGTCAATTATGTGCTGTGCTGACGGACATTTTTCGAGTTGCTGTAATAAAAATCGTGCGCCAATATCTAACTGGTTTTGTGAGAATACATTGGCGTGACTGATTAAGTCTAATTGAAATTCTGGAATATTGAGTGTTTTAGGGTAAGGATGTGTTACGTGGTTTTCTAGATCATTTTTACTATAAATTAAACGTGCTTTTTTAGTGGCGCGAGATGTGGTTGTTGTGCCGATTATTTTTTCAAATAATTGTAAGGTAGAGCGATGAATATGCTTGCTCATAGCTCCCGCAATAATAATTGTTTGAGGGTTTATGTAGGGCTTTAAACGAATCAATTGATCTTCTAACAAACTGAGTGTTTTAGGTATTTTGATAATGACCAGTTTATAAGTTTTAGTGAGTTCATCGGTTGCAGGTATAAAATGTGACGTAACTTTTAACTGGTTCAAGTGTAGATTGTTTGTGCTTGCTAATTGGCTTAATAAAGAATCTCCCCAACTATGTGCCGTGTTGTCATGTAGTGACGTTAGTAGTGCGCCGAAGGCATCATTAATAATTAATATGGGATTAGCTTGGTTGAGTATAGCGGCGTAATCACTATTAAGTGTATTAAGTATTAATTCATCAGCTGCATCCCAGGCGCGTAAATCACCTTTAAAAGACTTCGGTAAACGTTCAAGCGTGTACTTGCCAAAGCCTGTTTGAATTACTTTAGGGTGGGCATCTGCTTCATTGTTTAAACCGCTCATGTAATTTCACGGACAACGCGAAAACCTAGGTTGGTATCCATCTCTTCAAAGCTGCGGCGCTTTCTGGCAGCACTACGTGAATGAATGGCATCATCAAACCAAGAGCCACCTTTGGTGACGTACCAAGGTGAATCTGTTACTCCTGAATCAGTGCCATCACGGTTGGCATTAAAGTGTGAGTCACGCCAGCTAGTTTGGGTGAACTCCCAGACATTGCCGTGAACTTCATGTAAGCCCCATGCATTAGCGGGCTTATCGCCTACTTCAATGGGCTTTGGGTAAGGAGAGCAACGTGGTAAATACCAGCGTTTTTTTTGCTTGGCTTCATTGTAGGGGAATAGGGCGTTAAAGTGGACCTCTTTACACGTGACCTCATCACCAAAATGAAATGCAGTTGTGGTGCCTGCACGTGCGGCATGTTCCCATTCGGCCTCAGTAGGGAGCCGATAGATTTCTCCTGTTTGTTCACTTAACCATTTTAAATAAAGATTCACATCGACCAAGCGTAAATTAATTACTGGTGTTTTTCCGGAGGATTGGATTAAGTCATCACGAAATGACCATTCAGTATCCTTACAAAAATGTTCAAAATCATCTGCAGTGACGGTATAGCGCCCGATGGCAAAGGGTTTATGAATTTGGATGTAGTGCTGTGGATACTCATCTTTATTGTGCCCAAACTCACGCTGGGTTGAGCCCATTTCATACTGCCCCGTAGGAATAACTGCGACTTCTGGGCCTTTAGCACCTGATTTGAGGGTATCTGTAAAAGACATGCTCAAGTTTAATCGCTGGGCTGTGTCTCGTTGTAGTTGGGTAATTGCATGTCGATCAAGATCAGGTAGGAAAACTGAAGGGTCTGTGTCTGTAGACGACTTTTCAACGGAGTTTGGGTCTAACTTTGAATCTAGCATAGGTATTCTAATTTGATTAGAGTTAAAGTGGGGATTTTAACGTTTCTTACAGTAGCCTAAAAGCATAATCATGTCTTTTTAATATTCAGCAGTGCGTTTTTAAAACTACAGTTCAAATTTTAAGCGAATGGCACGATGATCAGAAGATGGCTCTTTGAGGGATGCTATTTTATTGCTACCAAATACCCCGAACTCAGTAATCTTAATATCCTTGGTCCAGACTCGGTCATAGCGTGCTTTATACTTTTCGCGTTGCCAGGTTATTTTGTGCTTTTTTGGTGAACCGCTACTTTGCCACGCATCCACGACAACGTTTGGTGTTAAGGTTTCCCACTCAGATTGACGTAAATTAGTGTCACCTGCAAAAATACAAGGATCATTGTCTTGATTCATTTTATCAAGTATAAGCTTTGCCTGTTCAATTCGCATTGATGAACCAGGTTTCATGCTTTCCATATGTGCGGTCATGATGGTTAATTTGTTTTCGAGTTTTAAAACAGATAGTTCGCGCCCTTGATCCGTGTACTCAAACTTTTCGTGGCTATAATCCAATACAGGCAAACGTGTTGCCATTACTTCAAAGTAGGAACGTTCGCTTGGTTGTTGTGGGTATACCGTAAACCCAGCAGCCTGTAAATGTGGCAGAATATGGGCATGATAACTGCGCTCAACCACTTCTTGCAGTACGATTATATCAGGGGTATTGGGTTTAAAGTCATTCAGCATAGCTTTTTCAAGCGGAACACCTAAAAGCATTTGAAACATAGCTGCCTCAGTGCGCTCATCAATATGGCGATCTTCTAAGCCATTTAAATTCCATGTAACTAGCTGCATTGTTGAGCCTTTAATTGTTTGGTTTGCCAGCTTGATAAAATAAGCTTGTAAGTTCGACCCTTTTAATAGCTAGTGCGGCTTAGCTAAGTTTACACTTTTTGAGAGATACAAGGGTCTTCTTTTAAGGAGAACCTGATTAAGTCGATTAGAATTTAGCGCAGAAAAATCTGTCGCTATTTTTCATGAAGTGAGACGTAATAGTTATTCTATTGCGCCGATCTTCGTGGAAAATATCGGCGGATTTGGCAAGCTAAAAATAATTGGACTTAATCAGGAATTCCTTAAGCAGCGCGTTCTAAAAACAACCGGGTTATTCTTGACTTACGGTACAAAGATTCAGGGATCTTATCTGCTATGGATGCATGTAACTCAGGTAGTCTCGACCAATGTACACCCATTTTATGATGATGTGCAGTATGAAAACCTAGGTTTCCAGTTAATAAGTTAAATAATGGATTGGTATTATTATAAGAAGCTTCAAACTCATTTTGAGTATCTAAACCGGAGTGGTGCTCATAGGTAACGTAAGTGGTAAATATCAGGCTCGTTACCATTGGTAAAGCAAATAAAAGTAAGCCAGCGGTTGGGTTAAACCAAACCAAAAAAGCAACGATAGCAAAAGTAATTGCTGAATAGATGATAAAGGGCTTTAATTGTTTAGGATGTTTTTTGCCTACACCATAGCCTCGAGGATAGGCTGTTACTGCGACATTAAGCGTATATTCAAGTGCGCCCATCTTCTTGCCATTTTTGCGCTTCCAACGACTTTCATCTTTTTCTTGATCAAGAAAGTTTAAGTGATGACCAAGTACGTGATGTAAACGCCAAAGATGTGTTGTAACCCCTGTATGTAAGGCATAGAAAAACTCTAAGCCTCTGTTGAGCGCCGTATTACGAAATGTAAATAGGTGCTGATGATGATGATTCCAAGCACTAATTACACCCTTTGGGATAATCATTAAGAGGTAGAATAGTACTAAGAAAGTTGTACTTTCAATGGTGAAGTATAGAATAAAATCAAGCAGGCTTAATGATAGTATGATAATGACAGGCCAACGATCTTCCTTGTATCGAAATATGCCTGTCCCTTTTTCAGCGTGAAGATTTGCTTGCATAGAGTGTCCCTTTTGTGACTTTTTGAACTGAATAGCCTAGCGGATAGTATGCTATTAAAGGCACTATATCCAGAGCTTAGTCTTATATTCTAAAACTAATACTTTAGCATTTCTTTGACAAATGGCAGTTTTAACTTATTTTCTTTTTTGTAAATCTTTTTCACCTCAACTACTATGCTGTAATATTTTGGTAAATTAAGGATGTCATGGACAGCTCTGTAGATACTAATGATCTAATAAAAACCCCTTCACTGACATCCTTAACAAAGTTGTGGGCTAAAATTGGCATCTTGTCATTTGGCGGACCAGCGGCTCAAATTGCTTTAATGCATAAGCTGGTTGTAGAAAAAATGCAATGGATGACGGAGAAAGAATATCTTAATGCCTTGAGTTTTTGCATGTTATTGCCAGGCCCTGAGGCAATGCAATTAGCTGCTTATGCAGGCTGGCGCAGTAATGGTGTGTTAGGCGGAATTATTGCGGGTGCCTTATTTGTTATTCCGGGCGCAATTGTGATCATGGCGCTCGCCTGGGTTTACGCTATTTACGGTAATGTACCGTTGATTCAAGCTTTATTTTTAGGCGTGAAGGCGGCTGTGCTAGTTATTGTCGTTGAGGCTTTATTAAAAATTTCAAAGAAAGCCTTGCAAAGCACCAACCTTAAAATACTCGCTATTCTCTCGTTTATTAGTATCTTTTTCTTGAATATTCCTTACCCGTTGATTGTTTTAGTGGCAGCCGCTTATGGTTTCTTTTTAGCAGGCGGGCAGGCCCCTGATGCGCAAGCAGTGGTTGATAAGCCAGAGGGCTTTGGCGCATTGTTCAAAACAGTGTCAATCTGGTTGATAATTTGGTTGGTGCCACTGTTTGCAGTTGCGATGTTTAGTGATCAGCAAATTTTGATTGAAATTGGTAAATTCTTTTCTAAATTAGCCGTAGTGACTTTTGGTGGCGCTTACGCAGTGCTGGCTTATATGGGGCAGGATGTGGTTAACTATTGGGGCTGGTTAACGCCTGAGGAAATGATGGATGGTTTTGGCTTGGCTGAAACTACCCCAGGGCCGTTAATATTAGTGACGGAGTTTGTTGGCTTTTTAGCGGGCTTTAAAGAAGGCGGGCTGGCAATCGGTATTGCTGCTGCATTGATTACCTTATGGACAACATTCATTCCTTGTTTCTTATGGATATTCGCCGGTGCGCCCTATATTGAATGGATAGGTAGTCAGCCGAAACTAAAGAGTGCTTTGCAAGCGATTTCGGCCGCGGTGGTAGGCGTTATTCTTAATTTATCAGTGTGGTTTGCCTTACATGTGATGTTTAAAGAGGTGACTTTAACCAGCTATGGCCCGATTAAACTATGGCAGCCTGATTTGTCAACGGTTGATTGGCGCATTATTGGTTTAACCGTGCTGTGCGCATTGCTTATTTTAAAGTTACACTGGGGGATAGTGAGGGTCTTGACGATTTCATCATTGCTGGGTGCTGCGCTTGTTTATTTGGCCTAAAACTATTGACTGCAAACGCCTAAAGAATACTTTCAAAGTGCTCAACTTTTGGAAAAGGATTATAAAAGTGGTGGAGTAGGCTGCGCCATTGTTGATACTCAGCTGACTCTCTGAAACCCTTTGTATGGTCTTCCAATGACTCCCAGTTAATTTAGGAGCTTGTCCGAGAACTAGAAACCTACTGCAAATCCCATAATCATCATAATTTGAGATTATCAAAATCGTTAAATAGCCGTGCTATTCGCCTCTTTCGATAATCACAACTTATGATAATTCTGTAATTTTCGCTACGGTCTTAGTTCTCGGGCAAGCTCCTAGCAAAATATAGCGGCTAGGATTTTCTATTGAGTGTTGTAACTCGTGAGAGAGATAACCGTTCATGCTCGATATGATGTTTTGTGCCTTTTTAAAAGCAGCTTCAAAAGCCATGTTTTGATTGGGTTTGATGTCAAGTACGGCAACTTCTAAAATCATGGGTGGATAGCCCCCTGTTGAATGAGTTGTGTAAATAACTTTTTAAAAACGGCGTTTTTAGTTAATGGCTTTAATGATTCGCTGGTGAAGTAGTAATTTTCACACAGTTCTTGAATGTCCGGTTTAAGTTTTAACGGCAGTTCGACATGTTGCCCATCTGCAAAAAAATGTAGAGTGTTGTTATCTTCAATATAGGCTAGCCTTAACCAGCTTTCTCTCTCATAGTCAGTTTCTTTATGAAATACTTGGCTTGAATCAGGTTCATTAATTTCAGGCGTTTCCCCACGAGCTTCGGTTAAATATTTACCTAAAAATAACGGTAGGTTTTGTTGTTCTTTTTGTAGGGCGCTTTGCATCATTTGGCTTAAGGTTTGAATATCTTTTTGAGAGATTTCCCCCGAGTTTTTTTGCAAGCTTCTATTTGCGTCACTGAAGCGTTCTTTAAAACCGCTCTGCTGACTAAACGTTTCTAACCAGCTTTGTGTTAGCTCTAGTGTTTGAGGTGCACGAAAACCAACGGAAAAAGTAAAACATGGGCCTTCTGCTCTACCGAAATGCGGCATATTGGGGGGAAGGTAAAGCATGTCTCCTGTTTCTAAAAGCCATTCTTCGTCGGCTTCAAACTCTTTTAGCAGTGCAATATCTAAATCAGGGATTAGGGTTTTATCATAGTTTTCGCGGGTGATTACTTTCCAGCGTCGCTTGCCTTCGCCTTGGATTAAAAATACATCATATTCATCATTATGCGGGCCGACACTGCCTTGGTCTTCGGCGTAACTAACCATTAAATCATCAATACGCCAGTCGGGTATAAAACGAAACGGTTCCATTAAGTTACCTAATTCTGGAATATAGCGCTCTAAATCATTGACTAAAAAAGTACAGTGCGAATCGGGTAGGGTGGTGAAGTCTTCGTCTTCAAAAGGTGAGAGTTTTACTTGCCAAGGTTGATTTTTTGGCGCTAGTCCGTTCTCAATGATGATGCGAGAGGGTGCATCGGTATCAATCGCTAAACCTGCGAGCTCTTCCGCAGTAAACGGCATTTCATAATCAGGAAAAGCGTTGCGGATTACTAAGGGTTTTTTCTGCCAATAATTAGCGAGAAAATCTTCTATCGACAAGTCACCAAAAATGGAGGTGGTGTTCATAATTACAGTCAGCTTTTGAAGTTACACTTTTTTAGCTTGTTGAACCGCATTACCAATATAAGTCGCGGGTGACATGTCCAATAAAAGTGCTTTGGCATCCTGCGGGATTTCTAAAGTTTCAATAAACTCTGCCATCATTTGTGCATTGATGCGTTGTCCGCGGGTGAGTTCTTTAAGCTTTTCGTAAGGCTTTTCAATACCATAACGGCGCATTACAGTTTGTACTGGCTCGGCGAGTACTTCCCAGTTTGCATCTAAATCATTTGCAATGGCTGCCTCATTAACTTCTAATTTTGAAATACCTTTAAGTGTTGATTGAATCGCAATGCTGGTATGCCCAAAACCGAGACCAAGTGTTCTTAAAACCGTAGAGTCCGTTAAGTCACGTTGCCAGCGAGAGATAGGCAGTTTTTGTGAAAGATGGGTCATTATTGCATTTGCGATGCCCATATTGCCTTCGGCATTTTCAAAATCTATCGGGTTGACTTTGTGTGGCATGGTGGATGAGCCAACTTCACCAGCGATTACTTTTTGTTTGAAGTAGCCGATAGAAATGTAGGACCAAATATCACGGCAAAAATCAATTACAATGGTATTGAAACGACCGGTAGCATCAAACATTTCGGCGATATAATCGTGTGGTTCGATTTGCGTGGTGTAAGGGTTCCACGTGATTCCTAAGGCCTTAACAAAGTTTTCAGCGATCTTTTCCCAGTTTATATTAGGGTAAGCACTAAGGTGTGCATTGTAATTGCCCACAGCGCCGTTAATTTTTCCGAGAATCGTCACGTTAGCAATTTGGTCACGCTGGCGTTGTAATCGATAAACAACGTTAGCCATTTCTTTGCCTAAGGTCGAAGGTGAGGCGGGTTGACCATGAGTACGGCAAAGCATGGGGATTTCTGCATAGTCATGGGCAAGTGTTTTAATAGCATCAATCAGTTGATCCATTTCGGGCAGTAAAGAAGAATCTCGCCCACCTTTAAGCATTAGAGCGTGAGACAAGTTGTTAATATCTTCAGATGTGCAGGCAAAATGAATAAACTCTGTCACTGCATGTAGCTCAGGATTAACTTCAATTTTTTCTTTTAAATAATATTCAACGGCTTTAACGTCATGATTAGTGGTGCGTTCTATCTCTTTAATACGTTCAGCATCACTTTCATTAAAGTTATCAAGAATATCTTCTAGGGTTTTATTGGCCCCGCCTGAAAAACTGGGTACTTCTTTAATATCATCATTATTTGATAAAGCTTGCAACCAGCGAATTTCCACCAGCACACGATGTTTGATTAAACCATATTCACTAAAGTATTGACGTAAGGCGCTGGTTTTGCTGGCGTAGCGTCCATCGACAGGGGAGAGAGCAGTCAAAGCAGATAGTTTCATAAGTCAATCAGTCGTTTATTAAGATGTACAAAGTATAACTGATGCTTATTTGCTTACAAGCGCATCTTTCTTTATATTCCAAGAGATAATTATAAGTATAAATTATTCACTCTCATAAAATAGCTAGGAGAAACAAATGAAATTAATATTATTAGGTGCGCCTGGTGCGGGCAAAGGTACAGTCGCTAAATTACTCGCAAAAGTAGATGGCTCAGTACAAATATCAACCGGTGACATTTTGCGCGGCGCAGTGACGGCAGGCACAGATTTAGGCAAAGAGGCAAAAGCTTTTATGGATGCGGGTGATTTGGTGCCTGATTCATTGATTATGAATATTATGGAAGCGCGTTTACAAGAAGATGACTGTAAAGCTGGCTTCTTGCTTGATGGTTTTCCGCGCACGATCCCTCAAGCCGATGCGCTTGGCGTATTATTAGATAAAATTGGTGCTGAATTAGATTTTGTTGTAAACCTTGATGTGCCACGTGATGTGATTTATGACCGTTTAACCACACGCCGTACTTGTGAAAATACTGACTGTCAGGCGATTTACAATGTTAAGAGCATGCCATCAAAAGTTGAAGGGGTTTGTGATAAATGTGGGAGCGCAATCATTCAACGTGCCGATGAAACGGTAGAAGCTATTAGTAAACGTCTCGATACCTATGATGAAATGACGGCACCGCTGGCGGATTACTATGACAAAAAAGGCCAATTATTTACCGTGGTGGCAACATCAAGTGATTTGGTACTTGAAGAGGTTACGAAAAAACTAGGTTAATTTCTAGTTTTTATTCTGCTTAAACCGATGTATAGAAAAGCAAAATAGAATGCTAGTTTTTGATTTCATATTTTAGTTTGCACAGTTTATTAAAAAGATATTAGCCTCACCCGTAGGTTAAGTAGGTATTTTTTAGGTGTGCTATGGAATCAAAGGCTTGATTATATCCGTTTTCTATGTGTGGAGTTGGATTCTGAGCCTGCTTTGAAAGCAGGCTTTTTTATGTACACTAACTTATTTTAAGCAAACCTTGCAAAGGTTAACATAAGTCAATTTCTTGACTTTAAAGCCGTAAAAAGTAAGTTAATTATGACAAATTGAGACCTTTGCATGAGATCTCATTTTCCAATTTATTCTGATAATTGAGTTGGATGTTAAAAAAACATCAAATCAATCGCTAGTTCTTCTCTATTTTCACCTTAA
>JALSJU010000085.1 GCA_026989145.1 Thiotrichaceae bacterium | reverse complement strand
ATAAACGCCAGCGGGCTTTCAAGATGACTGATTTACCGAGTTGCCCATCAAAGCGTTCAATATTCACACGCACGCTATAGGCAGGTTTGAAGGAGAATTTCCACGGGTATTGCTCAATATTATCGGTGTTGAGTAAGTTGGATAAGTTATCAGTAAGAGCTTGGATGAGTTCTTCTTTGTAAGCGAATAAAAGGACAGCCATCTAATTGCCAAGCAATACCACGTGGCTTACAAAAGTTCTCACTTTAAATTGTTTGCCTTTAAATGGTCAGAAAATGGCCAGTGTGTGCTTGATTGGTTTCTATAAAGTAGATTTGGCTAATTTTTTATTATTGCAGACGTGCTTAAGCCTCACTTCACAATGCTTTTTATAAGATGATGTTGGGTTTTTTCTAGGGGGATAACGGACTAAACGCTTGGTCCATGCCTTTTATCCAGCTTCGTGAGGTTTTCTCGGCGAGTTGCCTGAGCTTATCGATATTGCCAGCCGCTGTAGGGAATTGTCGTTCAAAATAATGAATATGTTGAACCCAGCTTTTTTCATCAATGCCTAACCGGTGAAGTATCGGCGGCGTGTTGGCAGGTATTGAACCGCGCTTATTATGCAGTATGGCCCTGCCAGACCAATCAACTAAGGCGATATAATCATTTAGCTCGAAGGGTATGGCTGTTTCTTTGTTCTTGGTGGAACCAACAAAGGGCAGTAAGGAACAGGGCTGTTTTTGCATCACCTTTTGGATACGTTCTTGTATGGAGGTGAAATCTGATTGCTCGGGTGTTTTTGCCATACCTGCTCGTATCGGGTTTAGATCAACATACGCCATACAAGCGATTACAGCTTGCTCATCGAGTAACGCTTGGCTTTTAAAACGACCTTCCCAAAACCGCCCTGTAACATTATCTTCTTTATTTGACTCGCGCGCGATGGATTCATTTAAAAGACGCATAAACCAGCTTATATCATGCAATCGAGTGCGCCATTTTTCGATGATTTCATCAACGACTTTTAACTCGGAGGGCGTGGTGCGTTCACCTTTCATAAAACGAGAAATTAGCACAGGAAGCGTGAAAAACGTATTCCAACGCTCAATCACTTCTAAGGTATTCCAAGATTCAGCTTGCTTCTGATCAACACGTAAAACAATGTGGTAATGATTGCTCATAACCGCATAGGCAGCCACATCTATGGCAAAGGTTTCTGATAAGGCTTTAATTCTATCGCTAATCCAACCACGACGGTGTTCGTAACTTATACCTGTGTGATCATCCACGGCACAAAGAAAGGCACGACGAACACAGCGGTTAACGCAGTGATAATAAGGGGTTACAGATAGGTCAATTTGTTGAGTGCGGGAAATAGTCATGCGCTTTATGATGCTGGTTTTGATTTATTTGTGGGAGATGCGGCGATAAGTAATTGTTTTTAAAAAATAAAATTTTGGATGTCCTTTTATTGGTCTCAGACCGCTAGTTAAAACTATGCACTTTAGTGCAAGGCTTTAGCTGCTACACACTTATGCTACTCTTTGAGTTATGGATAAACAAAGACGAAGCGGACACACAATAACTCGATTTACAGCTCATTTAGTATGGGTAACAAAGTATCGTTACCCTGTTTTAACGGGTGATATTCAGCAACGGTGTAGGGAAATAATTATTCAAATATGTGATGCAGAAGATGTTCAAATATTAAAAGGAGTGGTCAGTAAGGATCATATGCACATAGAGTATCCACCTAAGTTATCAATGAGTGATCTAGTGAAACGTTTGAAGGGTCGAACATCAAGAAGATTACAGCAAGAGTTCCCTCAATTAAAGAAACGTTATTGGGGTCGTCACTTTTGGGCGATTGGTTATGGTGGTTGGTCTACGGGTAATATTACAGATGATATGGTTGATGAGTATTTAGAGCATCACCGTAATCCATCTAATGGAGATAGGGGGAATATGATTCTTGAATAGTTTAGGACTTTCAGTCCAGTCACAACCTATGCACTTTCAGTGCATAGTGGTTGAGTTGTTTATCTGTAATTTCTTGTGCCCGAAAGGTCAAGCGGTTACACTTCTTTCATTAAATTCTTAAAGGATAAACAATGAAAAAGTTAATTATGAGTTCACTCACCGTCGCGTCACTTCTTTTGGTGGGGTGTGGAGGTACAACGAATGAAGCTTCTACCAAAAGTGGTGGGCATAATGGTTTAGATAGTACGGCGAGTACAACGACCACCAGAGCCTATTTTGGAGACAAGGTTAACAATCTTGTGGTGGTGGTTGATGTTGATAATATGAAGTTGTTAGAGAGTATTGCAACAGGGCATGAGGTCTCTTACGCGGCTGAGGTTATTAAAACAAAAGCTACCAAACATGCTGTTAACCCTAAGCTCTATGTTGATAATCGTGGAAGTAATTTTATTGATGTATTGGATTCTGCAACCAATACCATTATCAAAAGTATCCCTTTAAAGTTTTATCCACGAAGTATTGCTGTCCAAGAGAGAACAGGATTAGTCGCTGTTTCAGGGACAAATAAAGCGATGACAGCAATTATAGATAGTACGACAGATACAGTAATTGCAACGGTGGGTAATGATGTGGTAACACAACCGACAACAAGTGGACACAGTTATGTCTCTAGTGGTACTTTGGCATCTGGGCATCCTCATTGGTTAGATGAAAATCATTTTGTGCTTATAGATAGACAAAACAAAAAGATAGACACCTATAAGTTAACAAAAAACAGCGATGGAACATGGTCAACCTCTTTGGTTAATTCATTGGCTACCTCATCACCTGTGCATAATTTAATTCCACCAGAGATTCATGGTCAAAAACACTCACATGTAAACGCTACTATTTTCTATGCAACAGGAGAGGGTTCTACGGGGGTCTATCCATCTATTTTGAAGTTAACTTTTACAGCAGATGAGGGCTTGAGCTTAAGTGAAGAGTTACCATTGAAAGCGAGTGGTTTTACAGCAGACCAAATGGGAATTCACCATTTAAACTTCTTAAAAGACCAAAAAACCATTTATGCTGGTTCACACGAGGGGACACTTTTTGTGATTGATTATACTACAACGCCTATGCGTGTTATGAAGACTGAAAAGGCAGGGATTGGTGCTGGACATGCTGATGAGATGAAACATAATAAGTTAGCGGTGATTATTAACCATAAAGATACATTTATTACCCTTATGAATACATCTAACCATACGAAAATTGCTGATATTAAAGTGAGTGAATTAACAACCATTACAGGACAGAGTCAATCGCATCCAAAATATCACTTCTCTAAAGATGGGCGATACTTTTACTTATTTTTAACAGAAGAGGGGGCATTAGTTAAGGTTGATTTAACAGAGAAGAAAGTGGTTGAACGCTTAGAGATTGGAGGAGAGTTAGCAATGGGTTCATTTGTGGAGAATAAGAGCGGTCATAATTAAATCGTTTAAAATTAGCAAAGTATTTAAAGTTACTACTTTGCTAATTTATTTATGGCATAGAGAACTTGGCATTGCCAGAACTCAGTTAGATTATTCAGGTACTATCTCTCTTTTTCGTTTACAAACTTATTTTATCAAGCTGGCAAACAAAACTCTTTTGAGGTTTAACCACACTAAAGCTAATTTGTACTAAGCGCTTATAGTAACTATATAAACCTTTGCTTTTAACATAGGCAGCATCAGTAATTTGCTGCCGTAACGCGGGAAAGGTAAAAGAGATTTGGTATCCGCATAGCGCATTTATTTTATAATTTTAGCAATCCTCTGGCTTAGTTGCGCTAGCGCTTTGCTCTGAGCTTTTACATAGGCGCTGTAGCTTCTGCCAAGGGTTGCTACGGTGATTACACTTCTTTTTACTAATACTTCTTGGCTTCCTTTATACAAACGCCAACGTGCTTTTAAGATGACGGCTTTGCTGAGTTGTCCATCAAAGCGCTCGATATTTACACGTACGCTGTAGGCGGGTTTGAAGGAGAATTTCCATGGGTATTGCTCTATATTATCGGTGTTGAGTAAGTTGGATAAGTTATCAGTAAGAGCTTGGATGAGTTCTTCTTTGTATGAGCCACCCCATTGGTGTTTTTCCGCCATTAAGATTTCAGTATTATTTTTGCGGCTGATGATTTGTGGGCGATTGAGTAAACGCGGGATTTCTATCGGGCCTACTCCTATGCGAAGCTGGCTTTTGTTTACGGTGCTTACTGGGGCAAGGGCGACTAAGGAATAGAAGTGAGTATCGCCTAAGGCTGAATCGGGAGTGTTTAAAACACTGGAGCAAGCGTT
Organism: Thiotrichaceae bacterium; assembly: GCA_026989145.1. Lineage (GTDB taxonomy): Bacteria > Pseudomonadota > Gammaproteobacteria > Thiotrichales > Thiotrichaceae > Cocleimonas. The sequence continues at coordinate 8,221 of JALSJU010000085.1, read as the reverse complement.
GAGGCTAATAATTAACAGACTTACCCATATTATTTTTAGTTTGTTTTTCATGTATTCCTTATGTGTTTAGCGTTGTGTTTCATCGCGTTCTTGTGACTAAGCTTATTTTCCTATTATTACTGAGTTTGGTTTGCGCTGTATGGTGTCTGCGAGTACCGAGAATGAGTTGGATGCCTCGCTTAAATCATTCATTAGCTGTTGTAATTTGTATTGCATTGCAGAATCTTCGCTAAGCGTTGACTTAAGGGTGTGATTAATGGCGCTAAGTGTTTTGCTGGTGTCGCGCTGTAGTTTATTGCTTACATTGCTAAACGTTCTCATACTGTGACTGGCATCTTTTTGTAACTTGTTAGATGCGTTAGTAAGGCTTTGCATGGTTTTGCGACTATCGCCAATCAGCACACTAATATCTTTAATGGCTTTTTGTGAGTTTGCCAAGGTTTTAACTAGCTCGCCGGAGAAGCCTTTTTTAGCAAGTTGTCGGGTTATTTTATCCAAACTGCTGGAGGTTGCGGCTAGCCCTTTGAGGGTTTTTTTAATGTCTTTCGAGTTGATGAGCTTATTAACACTTAGCAGTGTTTTATTCAGCTCAGCGGTGATTTCACTCGCATCAAAATTAAGTAATGATGTTTTTGCAACTGAAGTAGGGAAAACACTGGAGTTAAGATAAGAGGTCGGTTGTAGTACATATTTTTCTGTTAGCGGCTTTTGCCCTTTACTGAGTGAAATATATTTAGCGCCAGTGACTAAACTGGCAACAGCTAATTGACCTTGTAAGCCTTCCGCAACGAGCATTTGTAAGGTTTTTTCTGCCGCTTCCTTGCTGGCATTGGGTGAGAATTTGTCAATTCTTAAGGAAACTTTTACCACTGTTTTAATTTCTAAATTTTGCGCTGAAGTATTCAGCCCATTTTTTAGCAGTATGCTTTCAACTTTACCAACGCTGACACCATTGTATTCAATTAATGAATCCTCCGTTAAGCCGTGCAGGCTATCTGTAAAGTACATGGTGTAGAAGAGCTTGTTGAGGCGCTGGGTATCATCTTTAGCAAGTTTGTAGGTGTCGTATAGCTTAAAGGTAATCATGTTTCCATCAAGCGCGTAACCTAGCTCATTGGCAGGGGTTTCAAAAGCAACACCGCCGATTAATAGTGAGGTTAATGATTCCATTTGCACTGAAACACCCGCAGATGTGAGGCTTACATCTAAGCCGCTTGCATTCCAAAAACGGGTATTAGTTTTGATGTTTTTGTCGTAGGGTGCGCGGATATAAATCGACACGTCAACGGTCTGTTGGCTGGTGTTTGAAACGGCATCATTTAACTTAAAGCTGGTAACTTCACCGACATTAATTTTATGATAATAAACGGGTGAGCCGACCGCCAATGAGCCGAGGTTTTGGGTGTTAAGGGTAAGTAATGTGCCTTCTTCACCACTGGTGAAAATGGGTGGGCTGGCAAGACCATCGTAATGATCTAAGATTACATTACCTTCTGTGTTAGATTCTCCTGGGTCGAGACTGATATGTACGCCGGATAATAGTGTGTCTAAGCCGCTAATGCCTTTCAGGGTTACCCGTGGCTTTTCTATCCAGAAGCGTGTTTCACTGCCAAGATGACTTGCCATTTCAGGGAATATTTCTGCGGTAACAGTGACTTTTTTCAGATCATCACTGAGGTTAATTTTTTTAACTTTACCAACTTGAACATCTTTATAGCGAATGGGGGTTTTTTTCGCTTCAATACCCGCTGCGCTATCAAAGGTAATGGTGATGATTGAGCCACGCTCACTATAATATTTAAACACCAGCCAGCCCGCGATTAAGAGCGCCAACAATGGGATTAACCAAATCAGGGAGAAACGAGATTTCGGCTTAATTTGCGCCGTTGGATATTGTTGGGTTGTCATTATTTATTTATCTGTAAAATATAATGTGCAATAAAAAGCTGTGTCCACGTAAGGCACGAAAAAACACGAAAAGTTCTAATAAGAGGATTACTTGACTCAAGCGACGAGTGTGAAATTTTCATAAGACAATTCGTTCGATAGTTGCTTTGGGGTAACTACCAAAGTTTACCAATAAGCCTAGTTTTAGGTTTGATGCTTTTAAGTAGTTAATAACTTGAGCTTTATGTTGAGGAGTGGTTTTAGACAAGGCTTTTAACTCAATTATAATGGAGTTGTAACAAACTATATCGGGTCTATATGTTTGTGCGAGTTTTTGAGTTTTGTATTGTAGCGTTAATTCTTGCTGCGCGACATAGGGTATCTTGCGTAAGACTAATTCCTTTTCTAAACACTCTTGATAAACAGATTCTTGAAAGCCACAACCCATTTCACGATAAACATCAAAAATAGCACCTTGTATAAGGAATGATTCTTCCTTATAAATAATCTTATCTATCATCGTTACTTCCAATTAACAGCGGGAAAGGATAGTCCACGAAAGGCACGAAAATACACGAAAAGTTTATAAAGCTATTCATTTGATAATTATCCTTGATATGAGTCAAAGTCTTTGTAGTGTTAATTCTAGAATCCAATTCTATTTACTTACGTTCGTGTCTTTTTGTGTTTTTCGTGGACATCAATTGTTTTCTAACCCTGCATAGGGTTAACGCTTAAAGCTAACCTTGCATCATAACGTTCGTGCCTTTTCGTGCCTTTCGTGGACAAATTCTTTTAAAGACGTGGTTTTGTAATAATCATCAATCACATCCCAAATTAGTCGTGGGTCAAAGCTATGTGCGGCAAACATGGTTAAAATCACCACGGCGGAAAAAGATAATGCCCCAATACCTGGGCTGACGCTGGCGGTATTACCGAATTGTACCAGTGATACTAAAATACCAATGACAAAAATATCAACCATCGACCAGCGCCCGACAAATTCGGTGATGCGATATAGTAAGGTTCTATCACGAGGCTTCCAGTGGCTTTTAAAATGAACGCTTAAGACTAAACCCGTGAGTATAATTAATTTAAGTACTGGTATAAAGATGCTTGCCACAAATATCAATAAAGCCAACGGCCACATGCCGCTGTCTAATAAATGAAATACACCGCTCATGATGGTGTCTGGTTGGCCATCACCCCACATAACTACGGTCATTATGGGTAAAGTGTTTGCAGGAATGTATAAAATAATCGCTGCAATTAATAATGCCCATGTAGTGCTTAGGCTGTTGGGGATGCGTGAGTGAATCTCTGACTGGCAACAAGAGCAAAAATATTCTTGCTGTGTATCGTTCTCAGAAACAGTTGGAACCTTATTTAGGGTGTTGCAAAAATGACAGGCAATTAAACCTGCTTGCCGAGCGGTTTGCATATTCATACGTTATTGCCTTCATTCACATTTTTTTCGCGTAGCTTATTCCATACATCGTGGGGATCAAGCGATGCGCTTAATAAGGTTAATGTTAATATCAATAACACAAACGCATATAATGATATGCCAAAAACTACCTCAGCTACATCACCTAATTTTACGATGGCAACTAGCATGGCAAGCATGAAAATTTCTAACATTCCCCATGCATCGGTGCTACGCAAAAAGCGAAATAGCGGCGCGGTAAGTTCATTAATTTTATTAGTTTTGACCTGTAATAAAATATAGATGGTACCGATTAATGTGGTAGCAGGAAAAACAATGGTCGTTAAAAGCATAATAATACTTAAAAAAGGTCGGTCTGCTTGAAACAACGCCAGGGCAGTTGAAAATAGAGTGCTGTCTTGTGTTAGCCCTAACGCTTTTAGTGATAACAGCGGGAACATATTGGCAATGATGTAAAGCAGCAAGCCGGTAATCGCAAAGGCTAAGCTACGGTCAATCGAATTTTTATGGTGGGTATATAACGTCTTGTCGCAACGCAAACATAATACCGACTCACTCACAGCTAAGGGCGGGATGGACTGCAATAAATCACATTCCGGGCATGCTATATGAGTCAGCGAGGTTTGGCTATCATGCTTTTTTATTTGTATTGTGTTTGGTATCGCGCTCATGGCTTTATGGTTGCATAACTAATAAACGACTGCAATGTTCGTAAAGTTTCCTAATTCCCAGATAGAAAACATGATGATAATATCATGTCTTGTGCATCAGGCAGAACATGATTATATTGCATGTTTATGAGTAAAGTTATGAGCCTCAAGAAAAATAAAACTGAAAATATCACTATTCCCAAAAAGCTACGCCGCCTCACAGGCAGTGCTATTAGTGACTTTGAGATGATAAAAGAGGGCGATAAACTATTAATTGGTTTATCAGGTGGCAAGGATTCTTTAAGCTTGTTGCATGCCTTATTACATTTTCAGCGACATGCGCCGATTAAATTTAGACTTGGCGCGATGACGGTAGATCCGCAGTCAGGTGACTTTGATCCAAGTCCTTTGATTCCTTATCTAGCATCGCTTGGGATTCCTTATTTTTATGTCAAAGAGCCTATATTGGAACTGGCAGAAACGCAGATGCAAGGGGATTCGTACTGCTCCTTTTGCTCGCGCATCAAACGCGGTTTAATGTATAAAACTGCGCGTAACGAAGGCTATAATGTGCTGGTGTTGGGTCAGCATCTTGATGATTTGGCTGAAAGTTTTTTAATGTCTGCTTTTCACGGCGGACGGTTAAATACCATGAAGGCGCACTATCTGAATGATGAAGGTGACTGCCGTATCATTCGCCCGTTTGTTTATGTGCGTGAGCAAGCACTTGCTCGTTTTGCTGAAGAAAATAACTTGCCGGTAATCGTTGAAAACTGTCCCGCCTGTTTTTCGAAGCCGACACAGCGTGAGCATATGAAGCAGCTTTTGGCGGCACAAGAAAAAGCCATCCCTAATTTATTTGGTAGTTTGCTTACAACCTTAAAACCACTGATGGATGCACAGTTCTATCGTAAGACAGATTAAATTAGTGTTTTTTATCACGCTGAAAGATATAATAGTTTCAATGGGTTAGAATTAAATAAATAGAAAAAGGGGGTAAAGCATTAGTAGCAATAAAAAAACCATTATCACCTATGGAACATACGATATGTTTCATGAGGGGCATTTGAGGCTGTTAAAGCGTGCTAAGGCACTGGGTCATTATCTTATTGTGGGTGTAACCGGTGAAAATTATGACCGTTCTCGCGGTAAGTTAAATGTCATTGAGAGTACTCAAAAACGGGTCGCCACCATTGAAGCTTTAGACTTTGTTGATAAAGTCATTGTTGAAAAACATAAAAAGCAAAAAGCACTGGATATGGTCAAATACGATGTGGATATTTTTGCCATTGGCGATGATTGGGTCGGCACATTTGACTACCTTAATGAATTCACTCATGTTGAATATTTACCCCGCACCGAAGGCATATCCAGCACTCAATTAAGGGAAGATAATTTTGATGTCATCAAACTAGGCATTGTAGGGCTTGGGCGTGATACCAAAGCGTTTATTGATGAAGCCCAACATGTACCTAATTTGAAGATGAGGCGTATTTACTCCTCTGATTTTTTATCGCTCAAAAAATTCACTAAAGAAAGCAAAATAATCAAATTTGGGCATGATAACTACGATGAGTTTTTAGACACGAGTATTATCGCTGTTTACATTGATACTGCCTTAGAACAACATTACGAGCTTATTAAAAAAGCGCTTAAAGCCAAAAAACACGTGTTGTGCGAAAACCCAATGGCACTACATAAGGATGAGCTACAAGAGTTACTTTCACTGGCTAAAAAAGAAAAAGTGCTGTTACTTTCAGCACTTAAAACTGCATTTCTTCCTGCTTTTAACCAGTTATTAACAGAGCTTAAGAAAGGCATCATTGGCGATATAAAAGAAGTACGTGCGACCCGTACATCACTGTATAAAGAAAAGGACTACCCCGACACTTTTATGGCGCAAGGGGCAACAAATATTCTCGCTTCGTATCCTTCTTTGCTGGTGAATAAAATCCTTGGGGAAAGCAAAGATATTACCTTTTTTGATCAAGGTACCGAGGGCTACGATGTGTCTAACTTGATTATAAGTAAGCATCAAGGCGGCGCTATCGGTATCTCAAATGTTGCGACAGGGATTAAATCAGAAGGTGATGCGGTTATATCTGGCACCAAAGGTTATATTTATATCCCAGCACCTTGGTGGCTGACCAAAAAGTTTCATGTACGCTTTGAAGATGAGCATAAAAGCCAAACGTTTAATTATGAATTTGATGGCTGTGGGCTACGTTATATGATCGCCGAATTCGCTTCATTGATCCAACGTAATAAGCGCAAATCTAAAATGCTAAGCCCCGAAGATATGGTGGGCATCAACCGCGTGCTTATAGAGTACAACGAACGGAAAAGGAAGGAAAAGCAATGATTTATGAGGATTATTACATTTTTACCCCAGGCCCTGTAAAAATGTCGGAAGAGATACTTAAAATAGGCGCGCAACAAACGCCGTACTTTAGAAACAGTGCTTTTTCTGATGTGACCTACGCCTGTGAAAATGGCATGTTAGAAATGGTTAACGCGCCGCAAGGCTCGAAAGCCATTTTTCTGGCGGCATCCGGTACCGCAGGCATGGAGTCTGCGGTGATGAACTTACTCAGCAAAGATGATAATGCGCTAGTCGTTAATGGCGGTGGCTTCGGTGCGCGCTTTGTGGATATTTGTGCGACTCATGCGATCCCTCATACCGATTTTAAAGTAAGCAATACGAATCTTGCTGATATTGAAACATTAGCACCCAGTGAAAATTACAGTGCGTTAGTTGTCAATGCACATGAAACTTCGATTGGGCATTTGTACGATCTTGATGCGATGGGTGCATACGCGAAGAAAAATGACCTGCTTTATATTGTTGATGCAATTTCGATGTTAGTCACCGATCCATTGGATATGCAACAATCGAATATTGATGTAGTTATCGCCAGTTCGCAAAAAGGTTTAGCGTTACCACCGGGGTTAACTATGGTGATACTGGCACCGAGTGCAATCGCAAAAATAAAGGATATTGATTCTTTATACTTTAACTATAAAAACTACCTCACTAACGGCGAAAGAGGGCAATCGCCCTACACGCCAGCGGTGACGATTATGCTGCAACTCGAAGCCCGCTTAGCGCAAATTAAACAACGCGGTGGTGTCGCCCAAAGTATCGCCAACGCAAAAGAAATTGCGCAATACTTTCGCGCCAATATTAAGAGTTTACCCGTAAAAGAATATACCCCATTTATGCCCAATGCGATGACTACGCTAACCCCAACCGATGGCAGGTCAGCGATGGATGTGGTTAATGCCTTAGAAGAAAACTACAAAGTAATGGTCTGCCCGAATGGTGGGCCGGAGCGTGAAATTGTTTTTCGTATTTCGCATATGGGTGAAATGACCAAAGCATATACCGATGTGTTGATTGATGCGATGCATGACTATTACGGGGTTGCTAGAAACTAGCTGACTGGGAGGTATTAAAAAAAAATTCACCACGAAGGCACGAAGGAACACGAAGAAGGGAATATATAGGCTTTTGTTTTTCTTCGTGCCCTTCGTGGTAAATTCTTATCTTTTAGAGTACAAAACCAATATCTTACGCCCTGTTATCCGCATTGAAGTCACGGATTCAGGTTAAATAGAAGAGCAAGCAAATGATAGAACCGAAAGATTTACGCAAAGCACAGCTCATTATGCTGGATATGCTAAAAGAGTTTGATGCGATTTGTAAAAAGCATCAACTTCAATATTGGTTAGATTCTGGCTCACTTCTAGGTGCGGTTAGGCATCAAGGTTTTATCCCGTGGGATGATGATATTGATCTTTCAATGCCGTTGGAAGACTATAATCAGTTTTTAAAAATTGCTAAGGATGAGCTCTCATCAGAGATTTTCTTACAAACTTCTCAGACCGATAAAAGCTTTAAATTTGACTACATAAAACTTCGCTCCAACAAAGCCAGTATTGTTGAGTTTCATGAAAAAGACAAAGAGGTAGATTATCACCAAGGTGTGTTTGTCGATATTTTCCCCATGCTTACGCTAGATAATAGTGATGAAAACAAGGTGCTTTATAAGCAATACTTTAAAGATATTAGAGAGGTATCATCTATTAGCCTGCATACGCCAGATGGCAGGGATGATCCTGTTAAAAGATCTGAGTTAGTCGCATCATTAAAACAAAAACATCAAGGCTGGCAGAAAGATAATACAAAAATCATCTACGGTGGAGAAATGCCAGATGTAGCTGCTTGGTTTGATAA
>JALSJU010000084.1 GCA_026989145.1 Thiotrichaceae bacterium | reverse complement strand
TAACCCGTCACAAAAATAGCATTTATGTACCTGATGCCAGAAAGCGCATGCATTATCTAAAAAATTCGCTAGGCGCTACAGAGGCCAATATCGCAAAATACTATCTAAGCCGTGGTGCTTATCTAGCCGCTTTCAACCGCGCTGATTACACCATTAAACATCACCAAGGCACCCCTGCAATTATTGACGCTTTACAAATTAAAATTTGTGCGGCTAAAAAACTAAAAAAGGACGACCTTGCTAACGATACTATGCGAACTTTAAAGCTTAACTTCCCTAATAAAACTCGCTTTAAATGCCCTCGTTAATGTAAGACCTTTGTACAAAGTCGGATGGCGATAAAAATGGCTGAATCAGTGTAATTTTCATTAAAATCTGCTTTAATGGATGTTCATAATTCATAGAGGGTCAGCGTATGTTTCATCCTATAGAAATCCCATTCGGGTGCAAGATGTTATTCAATGTCGTCGATTTAAAAGAAGGTATCAGTATTGAGGATGTTGAATTACTCCTCGGTGAAATGTGCAACATCGTTAAAAACAATTACGGTAATGACAACGGTGGTTTTATCGGTGGGCAAGTTTTTCGCAACGCAGGCTTCATTTCTGATGAAGGTACGGTGAAAGAAGTTTCCTCTGCAGACAAACAAAAGCTCGATCAAAACATGGGCGATATCGTTATTGTGACTTACTGGCAATCCTTTGAACAACACGAAAACTCACACGCTGATAAGCTCTTTAATGAAAAATTTAATCAGCTTGCAGAGTATTGTGACAATACCTTTGAAGTTGGATATGACATGCTTTGGCAAGGTGTGCCCGAGTAAAGACCTTTACTAAGTCACTATCACAAATTCAAAAGTCAGCTTAGCCCAAATTAAAATAAGCACAACTACACTTACTAAAAACGCATTTCTTCGATAAGGAAGAAAGTTTGATGTTGTATGATAATACGCATGTACCAGCCTAGCCAATAAATAGAGCCAGGCTAAACCAACAAACCCCCAATCATTAATATCTAAAACTAAAACTAATATAACACCAATATAAAACAACGGTGGCACTTCAAACAAATTTTCAAAATGTTGCGTAACTTTCGCGAGATAGTCAGGTAACTTAGCACCTTTATTTAATTTGAAATAAGCAGGATTCAAGCCGTCTTCTCGTACAGCGCGGTAGCGTAACTTCAACATCCACAATGCGATACCAATGGTTAACCAGAACATTCCTGCTAAGGGTAAAAGTAATAAAGCCGTCTGTGACATGATTTTCTCCTGTAATTGATAAGTCGAACCTCATCAAGCATAAAGAAAGCTACAATATGATCAACAACATATAAAGAGACGCTTTATACTTATTCCATGCCCTACTCTAAAGAACACAAAGCCGCTACCCGCCAGAAAATATTAGACAGTGCCGTAGCGCTATTCTCTCGCTATGGCTACAATGAGATTTCTATAGACCGGTTAATGCAGCACGCAGGCTTAACACGCGGTGCTTTTTATGCGCATTTTAAAAATAAGAAAGCGGTTTATTCCACAGCCATTATTGCAGGCGCAAGAAACAGCCAAGCGATGGATGAAAAGCCAGATAACCTGAGTAACGAAGAATGGACGGTGACGTTATTATCAAATTATTTGAGTAAAGAACACGTCAATCAAGAAATATCACCCTGCCCTTTAGCTTTTTTAGTTACAGACATCGCCAACAGCGAAGATGAGATACAAGCCGTTTACACACGGATTTTTAAATTACTCAATAAAACCATACAAACACAGCTAAAAGATAATCCAAACTGTACGCCAGA
>JALSJU010000083.1 GCA_026989145.1 Thiotrichaceae bacterium | reverse complement strand
TTAAAATTTTTATTGAACCGTTATCAAGGTAATTTAGAAAAAACCATCGCTGCGTATAACGCAGGTGAGGGGAAGGTTGATCGCTACAACGGTATCCCGCCTTATAAAGAAACTAAGCAGTATGTTAAAAATGTTCTTAAGGTTTACGCGCGTTTGAAGCCAAAGATAAAAACTGAGGCAAGGAATAGTAAGCCTATTGTTAAGAGAGCAAAAAAATCAGTTTATCACCCTCCGAAGTTAGGAAATAAAGCCGGCAGACATGGTTGGCAGTTTAACCGTAGGCTAGCCCCTCATTTATATAAACATTGATCTTTACATACGAGGCCTTTGCACGAGCCGGATGACGAATAAAAAGGTTTGAAATTTAACTGCTTTTCGTTGAAAAACTCGCTGATAACCCGTTATTAGCTTCGTTTTCCATCTCAATCAGTAAAATTCACTCGATTTTAGAGAGCTTACCGCTTGCTGTTTAAGCGGATAACTCGATTATTAGAGCTTTAGCCGTTTCTTTCGCCACCGACTCGTGCAAAGGTCTCTAGACATTGATGTTCGTGCAATGAGTGAATTCATGTGTTAGCGGAAAGTTACAGCTATTAATTAAGATCAAAAAAAAGGCTGAGAGTTTCCTCTCAGCCTTTTTTTAAATTTTTCTTAATTATTACGCATCGTCACTTTTAGCTTTTGCTGTTGCTTCTTTAACCATGGTTTGTAACTCACCTTTTTCAAACATTTCTAAAGTGATATCACAACCACCGATTAACTCACCATTGATATAAACCTGTGGGAATGTTGGCCAATCGGCATAACGAGGTAAATTTTGAAAAATCTCTGGGTCAGTTAGAACATTGACATAAGAAAACTCTTCACCACATCCTTGTAATGCTTGTGCAGTACGACTAGAAAAGCCACACTGAGGGAGTTGTGGTGTGCCTTTCATAAAAACGACTACCGGATTACTTTCTACTGCATCTTTAATTCTGTCCATCACGTCCATGATTATTCTCGCTTTGTTTGTGTTAAGTAGAATGAGTATGGGGGCTATTATAAAAGTTTTAAAGTAATAATGTTTTTTAGAAGGATTTAAATCGTTTAGATTGAAATCTATGTACGAGACAATGATGAAACAGTGAAATTTCAATAACTTTTATTGTTATCCAACTTGTTCAATGGTCTCAAATTACTGATAGCTTGTGAAAAGCATTTTGAAGCTAAAAAATAAGAAGGCTAAAAAGGCGATAATACTCCACTCCGGAATGGTTAATGATATAAAAGTCCATGTGACATTGGAGCACTCTTCAGAGCCTTGAAAAACTTTTTGTATAACATCAATTACAGGTAAATTGCTCATCCAAAATTCTAAGCCCGGCCCACACTCCGGTACTTTATCTTTAGGAAGTTGTTGTAGCCATGTGTGCCTACTTGCAATAATAAGCCCAGCCGAACTGGTCATTATTAGCAATAAGCTATAGATTCGTTTGCCGAAAGAGGTATTGGGATTGTGCGTAAAACCAATAAAAAATAATACTGCCAAGAGTATAACAACCACACGCTGTACACTGCACAAAGGACAGGATTCTATTAGTAAAACGTATTGAAAAAGTAACGCTATGACCAACATAGCGAGACTAGCCAATAAACCTATAAGCATTGAAGGGCGTATAGATTGGTTATGCATGTGGTATACCCCGAGATTAGTTTATAAAATCGTCACAAGTGCTTTTACAACATTTTGTTATTTTGAGCAGCGACCATAGTAATCGCATTTTTAATGGCTTCAACTAAACTTCCTGTTAATGCCTTACCCGTGCCTGCTAAATCAAGAGCAGTACCATGATCAACTGATGTGCGAATGATAGGTAATCCTAGAGTCACATTAATTGCATGTCCAAAGCCGACATGCTTTAAAACAGGGAGGCCTTGATCATGATACATTGCCAGTACTGCATCGGCTGTTGCTAAATATTTAGGTGTGAATAAGGTATCTGCTGGCAAAGGCCCAGTTAAATTCATTCCTTGTGCTTTAAGCGATTCAATCACAGGCTCAATGGTATTAATTTCTTCCATACCTAAGTGCCCACCTTCACCAGCATGCGGGTTTAAGCCGCAGATTAAAATGTGAGGGTCATTGATACCAAATTTTGTTCGCATATCGTGATGCAGTATAGTGATCACTTGGGTTAGTGATTTTTGAGTAATTGCTGCACTGACTTCGCTTAATGGCATATGAGTTGTTGCGAGCGCAACCCGTAAACTTTCTGCCGCTAACATCATGACAGGTAGTTCTGCATTGGTCAGGTCGGCTAAAAATTCAGTATGACCGGTGAATTCAATTCCTGCATCATTGATAATTCCCTTGTGCAATGGCGCAGTGACCATCGCATCAAATTCTTTGGATAAACAGCCTTCGGTGGCACGTCTTAGTGTTGCTAAAACATAAAGGGAGTTTTGCTTATCAAGTTTCCCGGCAGTAACTTGTTCTGCACAGGGGAGGTTAAGGACTTTAATTTCGTTTGTTGAAGTCAGTGTTGTGGGCTTATTAACCTCATAATCAACGATATCCACCTCAATATTTAATTGCTTAGCGCGTTCAATCATCATCGTTTTATCCGCAATGACAATTAATTCCGCCTGTTGTTGAGAGAGTTGTGTGAGCTGAATAATTAAATCAGGGCCAATGCCAGAAGGCTCTCCAGGTGTGACGGCCAAACGTGGAATAGTCATAGTTATTTAACTCAAAGTGAAAGTAGCGATTAAAGGCGGTACTCAATATAAGCTTGGTCACGTAAGCCTTGTAGCCAGCTTTTAGTGTTATTACTGAGTTCTTTTTTGGTGAGAATTTCCTGAGCTTGCTGTTTAAGTGCTTCGCGGGTGTTATCGCTAGTCTTTCTTTCCAAAACTTCGATTAAGTGCCAGCCAAAGCGTGTTTTAATCGGTTGGCTCACAGTATTTAAGGCTAAGCTGGTTACTGCTTTAGCAAAAGGTGGAACAAACGACCCAGGATCCATAATCCCTAGATCTCCGCCTTTTTGTGCGCTTCCTGTATCAGCTGAATGTGTGCGTGCTAATGCGGCAAAGTTTCCACCAGCAAGAATTTGTTTTCGGAGTTGAATCGCTTTTTCTCTTGCTTGAGGCTCAGAGTTGGGAATAAGTATATGCCTCACTTTAGCGAGTTGGCTCATTTTCCTGCTGCCACCGCGTTGCTCGAGTAGTTTTAGAATATGAAACCCCCTAGCATCACGTACCACATCTGTTAACTCCCCAACGCCTAATAAACTTAGCGCTCTAATAAAAGCGGGGCTGAGTTCTTGGGACTTTTTCCAGCCTAAGTTTTGTTTTGATGCACCAAATTGTTTGATGAATCGAATCTTTCTATCGGTAGATTGGCCCACAAGTTTTATTCTTAATTGTTGTGCTTTTATGAGTGTTTTATTAAATTGTTCCACTGAAATGCCATTGGCTGCGGGCAGAAAAATATCGACTAGCAGATATTCAGTGTTTTTACTGAGGTTTAAGCTTTCAGCACGAATTAGGTCATCGATTTGACTTTCGGTTATTTTTTGTTGACTGCTACCGCGCTGACTTTTTTGTAAGGCATCAATGGTAAGTTTATGCCGTAGGTTGTTACGAAACTGATTGTAATTAAGGCCTTCATTTCTCAATGCAATTTTTAACTGCGCTAGGCTAAGTTTGTTTTGCGCAGCGATGGTATTCATTGCTCTGTCGAGTGTTGTTTCTTTTATCGTGATACCCACACGTTTAGCATGTTGTAGTTGAATTTTATCTAAAATAATTTTATCTAAAACTTCTTTAACGAGTGACTGATCATTGCCTTTAGCTTGTCCAGACTGTTTCATTCTCAATATGATAGGTTTAATTTCGCTAAACATCACCACATCATCATTGACAATAGCTACAATTTTATCCAAGCCACGCTCAGTAGCGCTAACAGCATTATTAAAAAGGCTAAACAGTAGGAGCGTGCTAAATAGAGCTCGTAGAAAGTGTTGATTGTTTTTGTTAATAGTCATCATAGCCGTAAATTTTATCCTTTAACTGATTGCTTGCGTTACCTGTTCCGATATTGCCCAAGCCTTTTAGTTCAAACTCAATAAAAATTGGTGTCTCGTAGCTTTTATTATCTGCACTTAAGTAGCGTTTTGCAACGAAGCGGGTTTTAACGCAACAGGTTTTGTATTCTACCCCAACTAATGTTTCAAGGTTGCGATCGTTTTGCACATCGTGCTCAGTACTTGCGGTCACTGACCATTTATCGTTGATTGGGAAGGCTGTTGATAGGTTGAATTGTTGTAATTCCGTTTTTAAGTTTCGATATGCTACATTTAAAATTCGCTTCTTTTTGTCTTGATAGTTTAAACGTAACTCATAACCGGGAATAGATTTTTTTTTCTGATCCCATAAGCCTATAGATGACAGCTGTAGGTTATTGTTAACCCTACCACTTAATTCAAGTACTAAATTAGATTGTTTGTTGGTTTGTGTATTTTTTATTTGCTCTGCTTGTGGTAACAAGTTGACTGTTTTATCGCTAAAATAAAAAATTTGACCAATGCTTCCTTTTAAAAGTTCTTTACCATTTTGTCTGTCTTGAATACGCGAAGTCACGGCAAAAGTAATTTGATTGGCGTCTGCAATGCGGTCTCTTCCTGTAAAACGATTAGCAGAAAATAGCTGGGTTGTTTCTGAGAAACTGGTTTCTGACGTGTCAAAAATTGGCAATTCACTTTGATCTTTATAGGGCGTGTAAGTATAAAAAAGGCGTGGTTCCAAAGTTTGGGTTAATGCTTTGTTAAACAGTAGTTTGCTATTATTTTTATCACTTCCAAATGTATGACTACCTAAAAGGTCTCGATCAAAAAATAAACCCGTATCCACTGTCAAGGTGGGCAAGCTGCGACTTAGACTGGATTTATCAGTATTATTCAATGAATATAAGGTGTGTTCAAAGCTAACGGCAGGCTTTATAAACCAAGCTTGGTTACCCCATTTTTTACTAGCAGTTAGTTTTAAATCGGCACGACTACCTGTAATGGCATTAGTTTTATCAAAATAAACTAACTCAGATTGCATGCCAAGTTTTAATGCATTAGGTGCAGTTAGCGGTGAATACTGTAGTTTTATTTCAGGTAATTTTGCATACGGCGCATCTTTTGCATCAAGAATTTGATAATCTTCAACTGCTGCAGTTAATTGCCATGCTTTTTTATTATGGGTAACTTCTAAGCGACGCTGCAGGGCTGATCGTGAACTACTTTCAAGGGAAGTGGAAAAATCATCAAAATATTTATTATCAGAAACCCCTTCCGCATGCAGCTTAATAGAAGTGGATTGATTAACACGGGTATTATGTAGTACTTCAAAATAATCACGGCGTTTATCGTTTGTTGGGCTATCGAAGGCCTTATCTTCTGGAATAAAAATGTAATTAAGCTTGCCATTATGATGTGGCGTCAAGTAGCGAAATTCATTATCAAACTGAACGCCATGCCCTGATAAAGTACTGACTGTAACTGTGGCATCGTAGTTTGGTGCAAAATTAAAGTAATACGGTATGGAGATACCGGCATTTGTTTCCAAGCGTAAAGTAGGGGATAAAAAACCAGAGAGGCGTTGATTATTAATAGGAAATTTAAGCCACGGAAAATAAAACACGGGTACATTTAAGACATTAAACGTCACATTCTTTGCATACCCGATCTGTGTGTTTTGATTAAGTAATATATTGGATGATGCTAAATTCCAGCTAGAAATTTTATCAGCACCCGTTAGGTGTCTTAGTGGGGAAGCATTGGCTGGGCAAGTGGTAAAAGTAGCATCTTTTAAGCGTAAACGTTTTTCACTGAGTTGCTTGATTTGAACACTACTACCGTGTGCGCCGTCATTGCCGACGGTATAATTAGCGCCTTTGATAATACCTGTATTTTCTTTTAGTTTGTATTCAATCGCCTGGCTTTTAAGTTGCAGGCCTTTAGTGGATAAGATCACATTACCCTCAGCAATAATGCTGTTATTTTTGCGGTTAAAAGTAGCCTTTTCAGCATTAAAAATCGTGCCGTTTCTTTGAATAATAATATTACCCTGTAGCTCTGAGGTACCTTGAATACTTATCGTGCCGTCATCGGCTTCTAGATAAATGGCATCAGGGTAGGGTGCGTTTGTGATTTTTGAAAGTGTTGTTTGTATATTGGGCTGTGACAGCTCTGTTGTAGAGCACTGACCACCCCATTCTTTGGTTTGATTGTATGGCTTCGCAGAGAGGCTTGTCGTTAGCGCCATTAAAGTCGCAACAAGTATCCATAGATTAGGCTTGCCGACTGACTTTGAGCAAGCAACTATTTTTTTATAGACATAGAAATTCACGCGTGGATTATATTAGACCTCAGCACTAAAAGTATACTCACTTCTATTTTCTTAGCTTTCTTTCATGTTATTAATAGAGACTTTTGCACGAGTCGGATGACGAGTAAAATGGTTAAATCCACCCGGTTTCTCTTTTCGCCACCGACTCGTGCAAAGGTCTCTAATAAATTTATAGCAAACGTAAACTAAGTTCACTGATAAAAGAGCGCATTTCCTTCGTTAGAGGATCTTTAAAAGTAATCTGTTTTGCTAATAGCTGTAATGGTTTGCTGTAATCCTCACCTTTATCAGCAAGTAAATCGGGATAAAAAGGATCGTTTAATAGTGGGATGCCTAGTGACATCATATGCACGCGTAATTGGTGTTGCTTGCCTGTGACAGGTTTAAGTTCATAAAGTGCAAGCGATTGTTTTTGTTTAATTATTTTAATCTCGGTTTCACTGTTTGGCTCACAGTTACAGTCGCCCACAACTTCTTGCATAAGAAAAAAACTAGCGCTACTTTTGGTCATATGGCTTTTATGCGTTAGCGGAAAGCTAAGGTCAGGGTTGATGCCAGCTATCGCATGATAGACTTTTTGTACCTCACGTTGTTGAAATAAACTTTGGTATGCGCCTCGCATTTGTTTATTACAGGTAAATAGCATAACACCGGCTGTTTCACGATCAAGGCGGTGGATCGGGCTAATGTCTTCATTGTTATAACGTGCCTTTAAGCGAGTTAATAGAGTTTCTTTAACAAAACGCCCGCCTGGTGTTACGGGTAAAAAATGCGGTTTATCGACGACTATAATATGCTCATCTTCAAACAAAATATTTTCTGCAAAGGGAATTTTTGGTTCATCGGGTGTTTCACGGTAGTAAAATAAAAAAGCATCACCTTGATACGGTGTGTCAGGATGAAAGGGGTTACCTTTATCGTCTACAATTTCACCACGTGTCATTCGATCTTGTATAATCGCTTGGCTAATAAAAGGAAAGCGCGCCTCTAAAAAGTCTAGCAAGGTCAGCCATGCATTGTCTTCATCTTTGGGTAACCACACCCGACTTGCTGATACACCTTCACGCATCGGTAGTGGGGACTTAAGCCTACCTTTTTTTATTCGTGTAGCCATGAATCAGCCCTTTTCACTCGTTTCTGCACCCAATTTTTTTGCAATTGAATCGATCAGTGGTTGGGGCGGGTATTCTGTTGGATTACTCAGTCTATATTGTTGCCACTGGGTAAAGTCATTGGCTAAACAAGCTTCCGTACCGTGACAGGCAAGTACTTTAATAATATGGTTTGATATTTTCCACGGACCTTCACCCTCAAGCCAGCCTTTAATGAGGTGAATGCCAATACCATGGGGTTCTTGTTGATGCCAGAAGGTTTCAAAATAAAGCAGACCTTTGGGGTGTTTATAAATTTCAGCCAGTAACACTTCCTTGCCATCAGGTGCAAGCAGGGTTAGAGGTGCTGTAACGCTAAAAAGATCAGCCATTATTAAAAGCTTTTTGTGAATTCAACCAGTCTATAATGCGCTTATCAATAAAATACTCAATATTAAAAGGGTGCTTACCGTGAATAAATCCCACATGCCCACCTGTTTCTGAAAGCTCTAATTGAACACTGGGTGATAATTCTTGTTCGCTGGGCACGGTATGTTGCCACATAAAAGGGTCGTTTTTCGCATGAATGATTAAAGTCGGTTTTTGAATCGATTTCAAAAACTGACGGCTGCTACTTCTTTGGTAATAATCATCGGCACCTGCAAAGCCATTCAGCGGCGCAGTGACCTGATCATCAAAATCATAAAATGTATTCAGTTGTTTTATGTTGATGTTTAAGGGTGATATTTTTTGGGCAAACTTTTGCTGGTATTTTTGTTGGCATAATGAGACTAAATGTTTTTGATAAACTCGAGAAAAACTTTTTTCTAAGCGGTCTCCCGCATCAGCTAAAACAAAGGGTACAGATACCGCTATGGCTGTTTTAATAGAAGCATTTTTCGCTTGCTCACCCAACCACTTGAGCATCACATTACCACCTAAGGAAAAACCAATCACGGCAAAAACACCTTGCGAATATGTGCGTTGTAAATAATTAATCACAGCACTTAAATCGTCGGTATCACCGCTGTGATAACTTCGATCCAAACGGTTAACTTCATCGCTACAGCCCCGAAAATGTACAAAGCAAACGCCATAGCCTGAATCATCCAGCGCTTTAATTAACGGCTTAGCATAGGGTGAATTTAACGAGCCTTCTAGTCCATGCAAAATAATAACAATTGGCTTATTATCAATCACTGTTAACGCCAAATCCAAAAAATCGCCATCATCAAGTTCTAAACGATGCTTGTTTAAGCTGAGTTTAGGCAGACGCCTAAATAAAGTAGGCCATAGCGTTTGTAAATGAGGGTTAGACAGCCACCATGCAGGCTTAAATTTGCTTTCTACAATAGGCATCAGTCCATCGCCCAATCATCAATCGGTTGTTGCGTATCGCACTTGATGCAATTTAGCTGCTCACCTATTTTTTGCTCCCGCCCTTGCTCAGTCACTACCCAAGGTCGATTAATGAAAGGCGGATTATGCCGCACATGTTGGCCGTGCTTGCAGGCTAATTCAGCCACCCAATCATCGAATTCATCAAGGTGAAAGCCGGTTATTTTTTGTTTCATGAGACCTATTATTTTTTGCTACTTATTAACGGTATACTCTACTAGAATAAGTAGTAATAAACGAAGGATTTAGTCAAAAATGTCACATACGCACCTTATCGAAAAGCCCAGTGTTTGCCCATTAGACTGCCCCGATGCCTGTAGCCTAACTGCTGTTGTAGAAAACGGTAAGCTGCTTAAAGTTAAAGGCTCAAAAGCCAACCCTATGACCAATGGTGTGATTTGCGGCAAGGTCGCTAAATATTATCCTGATTTTGTGCACGGTAAAAACCGCTTAACCATACCGCTACGCAGAACAGGTGAAAAAGGTTCGGGCGAGTTTGAGCAGATAAGCTGGGGTGAGGCGATAGAGCTGTGCTACCAAAGTATTCAAAAGGGCATTGATGAATACGGCACCGAAAGCGTGATGCCACTTAATTATGCTGGGCCACATGGTCAATTAGCTGAAAATTCGATGGATATGCGTTTCTTTTATAAACTAGGTGCGACACAGTTAAACCGCCCACCAATGTGTGCAGGCGTGCGTAGCTTATCGTATAAGTCCTTATTTGGTGATGCTGTAGCTATGCCTACAGAGCAAGCAGAGCACTCAGATTTAATCATTCTTTGGGGTGTGAATACCACAACCTCTTATTTGCACTTAATGAAATTTGTTAATAAAGCGCGTAAAAAAGGTGCTAAAGTGATTGTAATTGACCCAAAAAGAATCAAAGTGGCTGGTATCGCTGATTGCTATCTGCAAATAAAACCTGCCTCAGATGTCTATTTTGCACTGGCAATGGCCGCCGAATTTGAACGTCTTGGGATGATTGCTCATGACAAAATTAAGGATAAAGTATCTGGTTTGAAGGACTATTTAGACCACGCTAAAACTTATCAGAAAGAGAAACTAGAGGACATTTGTGGTTTAGGTAAACAGCAGGTAGAGCAATTTATTCAACTATTCCAAGGCGCAAAACGTGTTTCAATGATGGTGGGTGTTGGCATTGAACGATCACGCAATGGTGGGTCATCGATTCGTTCGGCAATGGCTTTGTCGATATTAACTGGGCAATTTGGCGAGCTTGGTCAAGGGCAGATGGGTAACTATGGTCCAACTTTTAATAAAACCCCAAAAAGACTTATGCGCCCCGATTTATTGCCCCGTCCGACGCGTACTTTTAATTTGATTGATGCTGCTGAGCATATCCTTGATAGAGAGAACTCAACGCCTATTAAAACGGTGTTTATCTACAACCATAACCCTGTAATAGTGCACCAAAATCAAAATAAGATGAAAAAAGCCCTTTCACATGAAGATGTTTTTGTTATTGGCTGTGATATTAATATGACAGATAGCATGAAGTACGCTGATGTGATATTACCCGCATGCAGTCATTTTGAACACAGCGATGTGTACGCTGCTTACGGTCATACCTATTTACAACGCACTGAGCCTGCTATAGATCGAGTCGGTGAATCACTTCCGAATATGGAAATATTTAGGCGTTTAGCACAGCGCTTTGGTTTTAATGAGCAAGCCTTTAAAGATACTGACGAGCAATTGCAAGAACAAGCATTTGACTTATCAACAACATCCCACAAGGAAAGTAAAGTCAGTGAAATCAGCACCGATTCATCCTTAAGTATGCTCGATCTAGATTATATCTGGCTATCTGATAAAACAGATAAAATTATGCTCTTCAATGATATTTTAGAAGGTAAATATGGTTACGGCTTGCCACGTTATGAAGCCTTAGAAAAAACACACCCGTTTACCTTAATTACCTCGGCACATTTTCACCGTTCAAACTCAACCTTTGGTGATGCGAGAAGTGCCCCCGAAGAAGTCGAAATCAATACGCAAGATGCTAAAGCGTTAGCGATTAAAAATGGTCAAGCCGTAAAACTCTCCAATGATCTGGGTGAAGTTACCTTAACAGCAGTTGTGACAGATGATGTAGCCAAGGGGGTCATATACAGCCATAAAGGTGCATGGTGTGTCAGCAGTAGTACGGGGCAAACCGTTAGCGCGCTATTGGGAAATACAAAAACTGATATTGGAGAAGGCGCTGCTTTCTATGATGCATTTGTTGATTTGTCAGCCCCCTAAAGGGCGACAAATTATCCCGGAAAGCCGAAGGCTGAACGGGAGGGGTAATAGCAACGTAATCTCTTCTAAGGACGACACCCCACGATGTGGAAGGGCGACAAATTATCTCGTAATTCCGAAGGCTGAACGGGAGGCTAATAGCAACGTAATATCTACTTAGTACGACACTCCATGATGCGGAAAGGCGACAAATTTATCTCGTATTCCGAAGGTTGAACGAGAAGGTAAAAGCTACGTAATATCTAGCTAGGACGACAACCCATGATGTTAAGGCTGACATATCTTCCCAGAAAATCTGAAAGCTAAAACGGGTGTGGTAGCAACAACGTAATATCGCTATAGAGGGGTGGTCATAGCCTGCAAGAACCCACCAACTTAAATAAATTTAAGCAGGTGGGTGCTTTCAATTATTAGCTACACTAATTAATTTTATTGTAGCAATTGAATATCATCAACAAGACCGCTACCTCTGATTAAAAACCCGTTAATTGATAATAAGTTATTATCAGCTTCATAGTCTTTTAAGTCAGAGTCTAGGTTGCGGGTAACCATTCGCCACGCACCATTTTTAGATGCTGATCCAAGGCCATGATGGATATATTTACCGCGTAGTCCATAATCATTATTACTTGCATTGTAATAAATATAACGGTGTCCCTTTGTGGTGTTGACTGAAATATAGACAACATAGTTTTCATCATATTTCATTTTCCACTGAATCGTTTTACGCTCAATATTATTCCAGTTACCACCTAGTATGTACCCATTTTGAGTTCCAGAGCCTTGGAGCTTTATGACTTTGCTACCTATATCACCATCAAATACATTACTAATGGTCGCACCTGCTGGACTTCTATCATAAACTCTCCAGCCGTTGGTATTACCATCTTCTGCATCGTCATACAAAACCTTTGTATTCAGACCTGCAGTTGCTGTTTTAAGTGCTGCATGGAAAGTATCAA
Source organism: Thiotrichaceae bacterium (assembly GCA_026989145.1). Taxonomy (GTDB): domain Bacteria; phylum Pseudomonadota; class Gammaproteobacteria; order Thiotrichales; family Thiotrichaceae; genus Cocleimonas. Next base: position 40,378 of record JALSJU010000083.1, on the reverse strand, counting down.
GCTTGCCTCTATCATTCCAATTGCTTTGGAACACAACTCTTTTACCATCAGGGCTTACACCACCATAAGGATGACCATTAAAACGTGATTGTGCAAAACGATTAACTTTACCACTACCGTCAAGCTTTACCGCAACGACTTCACGCTGACCTGGTCGAGTCGGGCTTAAATAACACCATCCTGGTCGTTTGTAATTTTGACAACTTACATGACCACTGGTAATAGAAGTTAATTTTGTACCTACTCTTATATCTTCTAAGGTATCAAGATTATAACTCCAAGTGCCTGTTTTATTACCAAACTCATTTTGAACCCAAACTTGTTGACCTTGACTATTAATGCCTAAGTCTCCATGTGCTCCTATTAATGTAATCCTTTGAGGATTCTCAAAGTTCATGTCATACATGAAAACACCCGTTGGCACACTATCTAGACGTTGACCCACATATTGTGGACCATTAATGGTTTTATTTTCAAGTATATGGTTTCCTTTAGGTGTAATGGTAATCCAATCATAAAGTGACCTATCATAATATAAATTAGTATTCCACTTTTTTATCTTAACAATGCCCCAAGTTGTATTAGGAAGCTCTTTGACCTTTGCTGTAGCAGGGTTTGCACTCATATCAAGTAAAACAGCAAAAATATGATCATTGCCAGGTTTTTTAGCAGTAAAAATTACATAGCGATCATCATGACTCATATTGCCTTCATTACTACCGAGAAGCATTTTTTCAAAGCCATAGTTAGAGAAACTTTTTACAACTTTTTTGCTTGTGTTAGTTCCGTTAATGGTGTTTTTATAGAAAACCTTATCTGTTCCTAGTGTATAAAAAATCTTTGGATCAACATAAGACCAGCGAAAGGCTTGTCCAGGGCTACCTAATTTATTGTAACCACCAGAACAAGTCAGCCCTTTAGTGATGGGAGATTCTTCTAAAGTATTTGCATCGTAAAGTCTATATTTAACCTTAAGCAGAGACATATCTGCATTCCAAGACTGCATCTTAGGGTAGGTATAACCTGTACATGAGCTACCAGTGTTATCTAGCACACGATGATCTGTCACTCGGGTAATCGTTGTTCCAAACTGTGGGTCAATAACTGTTGCGCCCCGATGATCAGGTTTGGCAACACTGTAATCAGATGGAATGGTATGAAAATCAGTTTCAGGAGGATAAGCATAACCCGCTGAACTTTTAATCATGAAGGTCTTATCTTTAGAGACAACCTCTACGCCATTTCGATCATAGGCATGAACACGGTAGTGATATAATGTGTTTGCTTGGATATTACTAATTTTTTGTTGATGTGTATCATATTTAAAGCTATTTTCTTTGTTTGTAAACTTCCCATATTGGCGAGTTCTTCCATATTCAACACGTGCTTGCGCTTTTTCATTTAAATTTAGATGCACATAGACACTGGAATTACTGAGAGTTTCTACAGCCGAAGACCGAATCGCTAGAGTGGACGGTTTTTGTCCGACACTAAATGCAACACTTGCTTCAACAACGGTGTTAGTTTTATTTAGAAAAAATCGTGCATCATATTCCCCATCAGGCAGTTCAAATTCATACCAAGCACCAGGGTCAACGGCTGTGGGGCTTGTATTACGAGCCCATACTAACGCCACAACGTTATTCCAGCTGTTATTTGAGTTTCTTGGATAAATACCAATCCAATCATGATAGTTGTTTGGTTTATCTTTGAGCTCTATCCAGGTTGAGTTCCCTGTCGGGTAGTTGTCTTTCCAACTCAATATTTCAGTTGCACTCGCAAAACTGGTTAAAACAATTGAGATAAGTAGTCCATAAAGTATTTTTTTCATTTGTATTCCCCTTAATTATTTAGATTGTGTTAAAAATAGTCTAAACCAGCGACATACCGGCTTAGACTGTAGTTATCAAAAGTTTAAGTCTTCTATAGAATTAATATAGTCTCTATTACCTTTCAGAGCATCAGCATTAAAATATTTAATATTCGTGTATCCACGAATATATTTATCATCATGGCTTTTACAGTCATAACTGTAACTACTAATGGGATTAATTTTCATAATTCCATCCTTTACAGGACTGTCACTACCTTTATTTAGTGCAACTTCTCGAGCGACTTGGTTATTTTTGTTTATAACAAGTTGCATTAAAGCTCCTAGAGGGTTTAACACACCTTTCATATGCTGATAGTTTTCTCCTGGGTTACCATTTATGATGCTGGTATCTTGATGGTATAGATGTCCGCGTGTTCCTACGTCTTCAAAAACTTGGAAATCAATATTCTCTAAGTTATTTGCAGACTTGAGGTGTAAGTAGTTAATCAGAGGGAAAAGAGCATCAGTAGAATACGGATTTGGTTTGCCATTTTCTTGGGGCCTTAAATTACCTTTCGTGTCATATTCCAGTAGTGTTATGTATGTATTGTTTGTAGACAATGATCGCATATCCGCTTTACTCATCTGAAATGCGTTGGCCGATTCAATCGCCAAGAGAAAACTAGCATTACTGCCATAGCCTTCCTCTTTCAGTCTATGGAGGACAGGGAAGGTATTACCTCCGCTGTATGAGCTGCCAACAACCCCAATTGTGCTAGTATCTAAATTATGACCTCTTTCATTTAGGTAATTAACAATCTCGATATACCTAGGGGCTATTTTCGTTTTGGGTTCTGTGTAGTAATTTGAGCCAGCTACAGAAGGATCAATTAAAACTACATAAAAGCCATGGCTGGCAATAAAGTTAATAAGCGTAGCCAGTTTTTTTCTAGGGCTTGAATGATTTTTAACAACGAACACAACAGGGGCTTTTTTACCATGAAGGTTTTTAGGGTAATAGACCAAGCCGTTGTTGCCAACTTCTATAACGGGTGCAATGGTAAGTGCTCCTTTCTTCCAAAATTCTACGTTCTTATTTTCTATAGAAAATGGCACTGAGGCCTCAAGGATATAGGAGTTATTAAAAAATAGTCGTGTTTCATATTCTCCTACCGAAACACCCCCTAATGTGACTTTAGTATTTTTTGCCCAGCCCCAAGTGATGACATTATTCCAGTCATTCGAAGCTCCTTTAGGGTAAATACCAATCCAGTCTCGATCTCCTGATAAGTTTGAAAGAGTGAAAGAAATATTTTCTTGTGGTTTAACAACGCCGTTATCAAGGCTAATAGTGGCAGTTTTATCTGCCTCAATATCAAAAGAGATAGAGGCTTCAATGGTATAAGAATTATTAAAAAATAACCGTGCCTCATAAGACCCAACAGGAACACCTGTTAGCGTAACGTTACGCTTTTTTGCCCAGCTCCAGCTTAGAACGTTATTCCAGTCATTTGAAGCACCTTTAGGGTAAATGCCGACCCAATCTTGATTGCCAGATAAAGCTGGATACCCACCAAGGTTAAACTCGATAGCTTTATTAGGTTTTAGTGTGGTAGTGGTCAGGTTAATCGATGGTTTGTATGGATCAAAAACCTTAAAGGCAGATTTGTACTCAGTTTTAAATGTATTATTTAAAAAGAACCTTGCTTCGTATTCACCGTAGTCAATACCGTTAAAGCGGTACTCGTCAGTATTGGGTTCATCTGGGCTCGCTGAACCATTACGTGCCCACTTCCATGCGATAACATTACTCCAAGAATTACTTGAATTCTTTGGATAGATTCCTATCCAGTCTTCATAATTGTTTGGTTTATCTTTGATGGTTACCCAAGTGGTGCCGTCTCTATCCCAGGCTGTTAATTCGGTTGCGTTGGCAAAAGTTGTTAAAGCAAACGTGATAATGAATAGATTAAATAATTTTCTCATAATATTCCCTTTTATAGTACTAATTCATTGTAGATGTGTCGCATTTAAAGCATACGAGCTCACGTTTAAAAGGTTTCTATAAACGAGCTTTAATTATTAACAACACTAATCTTAGTCTATCCAATACCTACTTACTTGTTTGAAAGTCCTGATTCGTTGTTCATCAGTCTATTTAATTAGTAATCACAAATCACCTGTATTTTTTTTCAAAAATTATATTGTATGAGCTATATGTATTATTATAAGAACAGTTAATAAATTAACATTGGTGGAGCAGGGATGAATAAGGAGAAAATGGCACAAAGCCCTATGCCAAAGAAATTAATAGAAAATAAGCTTACTTTCTTTGCCGATAATTCAGAATTTAGTATTTATGACACTTATGAAACCGCCTCAAATGTTGAACTTAATTCAGGGGAGTTAGTGTTTTGCGCTATGGTTACAGGGCGTAAAATTATGCACTCACCCAATATCAATGAGAAGCAAATATTTCTCCCTCATGAAAGCTTTATTATTGCCCCTGGGGAGGTTGTTGAAATCGATTTTCCTGAAGCGAGATTAGATTCTCCTACAACCTGTTTAACGGTTGAGATCACTAAAGAAAAGTTAAATTCAATAAGTGAACGTTTAAGTGAGTCTATCCCTGTTTTAGAGGATGCGAATAAGTGGTCAACAGGCTGTCCTGTATTACACACGCGTCATTCTACAGAGACACAAAGATTATTAAATCGTCTGGTTGAATTATTTCGTGAAAATCATCCTGAGCGTGGGCTTATGATTGATTTAGGTATTACTGAGCTGGTGATACGTTTATTACGTCATAAAACACGAGATTTTTTATTGGCGTTTTCAAGGGAGAATCCTGAAGATGATAGCTTAAGTGCAGCACTTTCTTGGATTGAGAACAACTTGTCAGTACCACTAGATATCGATTCGTTGTGTCAGTATGTGGGTATGAGTCGTAGTCGTTTTTATAAAGATTTTAAGGCAAAACTAGGGTGTTCTCCAGTTGAACTGCACCAGCAACTACGCTTAAAAAATGCTGCTAAGAGAATTTTAAACGGTGAACCAATAACAACGATAAGTTATGATCTTGGTTATAAAAACCTTAGCCATTTTTGTCATCGTTTTAAGCTTTATTATGGCTGCTCCGCATCAGTTTATAGGGAGAAATATACGAGTAAGACGACTTAGGAAGACTAAAAAATCATCTAACGTATACAGTTACTTTCCCAAATAATTTCCAAGCACGCGCTGCCATTCTTCGCGATTGATTATATCAAGCATCACCCGGTTAACCGGTTCTCGTAGTGGGCTTCCTTCAGGAAAGGCGATACCGTACTGTTGCAACTCAAACAGCTTATCAACCACAATCAGCTTATTTTTAAAATGGTTTTCAGTAAGGTATTTTAATAATGAGTCATCATAGACCATTGCATCAACCTCTCCACGGTCGATAGCCTTTAAACCCTCTAAAACTGTTGGGTAATAATACTGTTTTAATTTGTGTTGTTCTAAATACTGGTCACTACTTGAGTTTCTGATACTGGCAATTCGTGCTTTTGGTAAGTCCTCAGGCCCAGAAATAAGTGGCTGGCTTTTAGCCAAGGTTAAAGTAGAAGCAAACCCTGCGATGACAGCAGAAACCATAAGCAGTGAGGCAAACATCCAAAATAATGCAATCACTCTGCCACTGATTGTCTGCGGTGTCATATCGCCATAACCGACAGTTGTCATAGTAACTGCTGCCCACCACATTCCCGCAGGAATCCCTTTAAAAGGGTTTGGATTGAAATTTTCGGGGTTTCTTTTTCGTTCTACTAGCCATGTTAATGTCCCAATAATAAAAAGGCTGCTTGCTAAGGCTAACAAAATAAATAGCATTTGGTTTGAAAATAGTGCGCTTATTACGCTTCGCCAGCCGTCGTTAAGGTTTTTAGGCGTGGCAATACTTAGGCCTGTTGAGTAATAAGAGTGGCTAAAATCAAATTGTGATTCTCGGTTTGATGTGATCGTAATAGCTGCAATGCCTGCATCGAGTGATCCGCTAGCTACATCATCAAGCAATGGTTTTAAACCTAACTCTCTGTACTGAAACGTGAACTTAAGCTCTTTGGCTATTTTTTCCCATAGTTCAATACTAATGCCATACCATTTGCCATCTTGATCTTTCATTGCAAAGGGTTCAGCAACCTTCGTGCCGATATTCAATGGCTTTTTGATAGGCTGTGAAAAGCCAACCGATAAAGACAGTAACGAAAAATAAAGAATAATAGTTTTAAGACAAAGAGAAGTTCTTAGTTTTTTCATGAGTAAATTTAATTTAGGTAAGATTTAAAAAATTATAAATAATTGAGAAAACTCAATATCATTAGACTACACTCGGTTAAAGATCTGCTACATAATTTGTATTTATGTTTGATTTTTGAAACACATATGATAAATGTAGCACATCTTTGGCAAATAGATTTTTATAACCAAAGGAGAAGGTATATGAGTGAAGTAAAAAAAATGAGCTTAACGGTCAAAGTGCTGTTAGGCATGGCGCTGGGTATTATCGTGGGGTTAATTATAAATCTCACGGGGATGAATGCACCCGGTACATTTATAAATGAGTATATTGTTAACGGCTTATTCCATGTTATTGGCAAAATGTTTGTTAATGCTTTGAAAATGTTGGTGGTTCCACTGGTTTTCTTCTCTCTAATATGTGGTGTATGCGGAATTGGTGATATACGCATGTTAGGACGTGTGGGTGGTAAATCATTTGCGCTTTATATGATGACTACCGCTATTGCGATTGCGACTGCAATCTTAATTGCTGTTACTTTCGGTATCGGCAAAGGCATGAATATTGCGACTAAAGCTGAGTTTGCTGGTAAAGAGCAGCCTCCATTATCGCAAGTTTTAATTGACATTATTCCTAAGAACCCTATTGCTTCAATGGCGAATGGTGACATGTTGCCGATCATATTCTTTTCAATTTTACTGGGCGTAAGCATGTTAATGCTGGGTAAAAAAGCCAAAAGTTTTATCGAAGGTGCTGAGATTGCCAATGAAATAATGATGAAAATGGTTAATATTATTATGTCGGTTGCGCCTTATGCGGTATTTGCGTTGATAGCAAAAGCAATATCAACGTTAGGTTTGGATTTGCTAGCCTCACTCGCGGGTTATGTTGGCGTGTTAGTGGGAGCATTAATGTTCCATCTGTTTATTACGTTAATGATAGTGCTTAAAGTCTTCTCAGGCCTTAGTCCTGCGATGTTCTTGAAAAAAATCAGAAACGTACAGGTGTTTGCATTTAGTACAGCCAGTTCAAATGCGACTATTCCTGTCACCATGAGAACTGTGACAGAGCGTTTTGGCGTGAATAACTCGGTAGCCTCTTTTACTGTTCCTTTTGGGGCGACTATCAATATGGATGGAACTGCAATTATGCAGGGTGTAGCGACGGTATTTATCGCTAATGTCTATAATGTGGAGCTAGGGATTTCAGGTTACCTAACCGTTATCTTAATGTCCGTACTCGCCTCAATTGGTACAGCAGGTGTTCCGGGTGTTGGATTAATTATGCTATCTATGGTCTTTACCCAAGTTGGTTTACCGGTTGAAGGTATTGGTCTTATTTTGGGAGTTGATCGTTTGATGGATATGATTCGTACAGCGGTTAATGTATCGGGTGATGCGACTGTTTCATCAATTGTTGCCAAAAGCGAAGGCAAGATGGATCTGTCGATCTATAATGATCCTGATGCTGGAATGTTAGATACTGATGAAGCGCTGGAGATTGATGATGCTGTTGAAGCTGAAATGAAAGCAGCTGTAGAGGCAACTCATCAAAAATGATAGACCGAGTTAAAAAAGTGCATAACTGAAGGCACTTCTAAAAATAAAAAAGGCAGAGCTGAGCTCTGCCTTTTTTATTTTGGGGCTTGGCAAGCCTTAAAACTCCTTTGCTACCTTTCACTACCTTTCATCGGTGATTCTGATATACTTCGAGCACATTTTTTACTGGTCAAAAGACTCATCAATTTATGTCTGAATTCGCGAAAGAAATAATCCCTATTAATCTTGAAGATGAGATGCGTAAATCGTATCTAGAATACGCCATGAGCGTGATTGTCGGGCGTGCTTTGCCCGATGTTCGAGATGGTTTAAAGCCCGTTCATCGTCGTGTTTTATTTGCCATGGGCGAGATGCGCAATGACTTTAATAAACCGTATAAAAAATCAGCACGTATTGTTGGTGATGTAATTGGTAAATATCACCCGCATGGTGATACTGCAGTTTACGATACAATGGTACGTATGGCGCAACCGTTTTCTATGCGGTACATGTTGATTGATGGTCAGGGTAACTTTGGTTCGGTTGATGGTGATTCACCTGCCGCGATGCGTTATACCGAAGTTCGCATGGCAAAAATTGCCCATGATTTAATGGCTGATCTTGATAAAGAGACGGTTGATTTTCAGGGTAACTACGATGATTCTGAATTTGAGCCAGTGGTTTTTCCAACACGCTTACCAAACCTTTTACTCAATGGCTCATCAGGTATTGCCGTGGGTATGGCAACTAATATTCCGCCACATAATATTACGGAAGTTATTAACGCCTGTGTTGCATTAATTGATGACAGTAGCTTAAGTATTGATGATTTGATGGTTTATCTGCCGGGGCCTGACTTTCCTACAGCTGGTGTTATCAACGGTGCGCACGGCATCAAACAGGCTTACCATACGGGTAAGGGTTCGGTGAAAATTCGTGCTGTTGCAGATTTTGAAACGGATAAAAGTGGTCGCGAAAAAATAGTTGTTACTGAACTGCCGTATCAGGTCAACAAAGCGCGTTTGATTGAAAAAATCGCCGAACTGGTAAAAGACAAAAAAATCGAAGGTATTTCAGAGCTACGCGATGAGTCAGATAAAGACGGCATGCGCATGGTAATAGAGCTAAAGCGCGGTGAAGTCGCAGAGGTTATTCTTAATAACCTTTACAAACAAACTCAAATGCAGAGTAGCTTTGGCATCAATATGGTGGCATTAATTGATGGTGCGCCTAAGCTGTTTAACCTGAAAGAAATAATCGAAGCCTTTATTCGTCATCGCCGTGAAGTGGTTACGCGTCGGACGATTTACTTATTACGCAAAGCACGTGAACGCGCGCATATTTTAGAAGGGCTAGCGGTTGCTCTCGGCAGTATCGACGAGATCATTGCACTTATTCGCTCATCTGCAAATCCTGCGGAAGCAAAAGAGCGTTTATTAGCACAAGCATGGAAAGCAGACATTGTTTTAGAAATGCTTGAAAAGGCTGATTCATCGGTCGCGCGCCCAGAAGATTTAGACCCGCGTTTTGGAGTTAAAGACGATGGTTACTGGTTGACCGAAATTCAGGTTAAAGCGATTTTAGATTTACAATTGCATCGTTTAACGGGCTTAGAAAAAGATAAAATCATCGGTGAATACCGCGAGTTAATGACTAAGATCATCGACTTTTTGGATATCCTTGGCTCTCCAGAGCGTTTAATGCGCGTAATTCGTGAAGAGTTACTCGAAATGCTAGAAATGTACGGGGATGAGCGTTTAACAAAAATTAACGCCGTCGGTGAAGATTTAGGTGATATAGACCTAATCCCAGAAGAAGATGTGGTGGTTACTCTTTCACACGAAGGTTACGCCAAAGCACAGCCAATTGATACTTACCGTGCACAGCGTCGTGGCGGGCGTGGCAAATCGGCAACTAAAATGAAAGATGAAGACTTTATTGAAAAGCTCTTTGTCGCCAGTACGCATGATACGGTGCTGTGCTTCTCATCAAAAGGAAAAGTATACTGGTTGATGGTTTACCAACTTCCGATGGCATCGCGCACTTCTCGAGGACGGCCTATTGTTAACTTATTACCTTTGGAAGAGGATGAGCGCATCCAAGCGATTTTGCCAATTCGTGAATATGAGGATGATAAGTATATCTTCATGGCGACAGAAGATGGAACTGTTAAGAAAACTGAGTTGAAAGCATTTTCTAATCAGCGATCATCCGGTTTAATTGCACTTAAATTGAATGAAGGCAACCAACTAGTCGATGTTGCACTGACAGAAAAAGATGATGAAGTTATGCTCTTTACCACACAAGGTAAAGCGATTCGCTTTAAAGAGTCTGATGTGCGCTGCATGGGCAGAACGGCCGCTGGTGTGCGTGGCATTAAAATGGCAAAAGATCAAAAAGTGAATGCATTGATTGTGCTTAACGAAGGTCGTCTACTAATGGCGACCGAAAATGGTTATGGTAAACGTACTGAATCGGCTGAGTTTAAATCTCAAAACCGTGGCGGTGGTGGTGTTATTGCGATTCAAACCTCTGATCGTAATGGTGCTTCCATTGGCGCTGTGCAGGTTATTGATGACGATGAAATCATGCTAATCACTAACGGTGGTGTTTTGGTCAGAACTAAAGTTCAGGATGTTTCTGTGGTGGGTCGAAATACGCAGGGTGTTCGTTTGATTAAGCTTGGAAAAGGTGAAAACCTGACTCAACTAGTACAAGTTGCCAGCATGGAAGGTGATGACGAAGTTGAAGAAGGAGAAGGTATTGAGTCTAGCAATACGGATGAGAACAAGGCTTCTGAATCTGGCGATGAGTGAGTTTAGGCTGATTTGAAAAGCTTTTTCACGCAATGAAGGGTATGAGGAACATAAAGGGGTAAAACAAAACCTATGATCTTTGTTTTTTTAGGAAAGTTTAATTGTTTCTTTCATTCATGCCCTTAATGATAAAATCACTTTCTTTTAAAATATCTAGTATGGGTAACCAGAATGAACCAACTGATTGAAATCATCAATCATTTCGACACTTTAGGTTATTTCGTTTTTGGTATTAATCTACTGTTATTGGTTTTTTCCAGTCAAATTTTAAAACAGATTTATCACGATCCCGATAAAGTCCCAAACTTTTCCCGCAAAGTGATGATATTTAGAGCATTAAATTTGCTCATGATTATCGTTTATGGTTATCTGCGATTTTTTAAAAATACTCATAATAACTCTCAGTCTGACGGTTTAGTATTCAAGCTGCTGGCGGTTATTGCCATTGTCTACTTTGCCTACTTAGCTATGCATTTAGCCCATGCTTTTCTGGTTCGACAATATGGTAAAGAACGTGATGTAAATGGCAAAACACGTTTTACCTCAACCTATCAAACGCGCTTACTTAGTATTTTTAGCAGTATTGTTATCGGTATTGTGGCATTAATCAGTATTATTCGATTATTAGGTTTTGATTCAATACTGGAAGCAGGCGGCGTGATTGGTTTATTCGGTGTTTTTCTTGCGCTAACTGCGAGTATTTGGGCGCCCGACATTTTTCATGGTTTAATTATCTTAAACAGTGATATGTTCTCTGAAGGGGATGTTATTCAGTTTAATGATGGTGAGGATATTTATGGTTTAGTATACAAAACCAAGGTTTTCCACACGGTCATTCTGAATATAGCCAATAATCATCGTGTAATGATAAGAAATTCGAAGTTACGCGGTTTTACAGTGCATAATCTCTCTAAGTTTGCCTCCGCGCGCGGACTTCGTGAAAGTTTAAGTTTTAAAATTGGCTATGATGTTTCTGAAAGTCAAGTTAAACAATTGTTTGAAACCGTTTATGAAATAGCTAAAGAAGATAACGGTATTTCTATAGAGGAGCAATACGATCTTGAATATGGGATCAAAGACACCGGTGATCACGCGGTTGAATGGCTGTTTTTTTACTATACAAAAGATGTTGAAAAGCTATTATTAACCCGCCAGCGTTTATTGCAGCTAATGCTGAAAACTGCCATAGAGCAGGGCATCTCACTATCAACCCCTTTTACGCACACTCCGCTCTAAAAGAAAGAATGAGAAATCTAATGAAAAAAAGGAATGAAAATGACACGAAAGTATAATTTCAGTGCTGGACCTGCAACGTTGCCTCAAGAAGTATTAGAGCAAGCACAAGCAGAAATGCTTGATTGGCACGGTAGTGGTTTGTCTGTCATGGAAATGTCGCATCGAGGGAAAGATTACACGTCGATTGCCAATCAAGCTGAAGCTGATTTACGAGAATTGTTAGCTGTTCCTGAAAATTACAAAGTCATCTTTATGCAGGGCGGTGGTAGTACCCAATTTGCAGCAGTGCCTCTTAATTTGCTGGGTGATAATGACAGTGCTGACTATGTAAATACAGGGGTGTGGTCTGATAAAGCGATCAAAGAGGCAAATCGTTACTGTTCGGTAAATGTAGTGGCGAATTCACAAGACACAAACTTTACGACCATTCCATCTTTTGAAAGTTGGAGTTTAAACCCAGATGCTGCTTATTTGCATTATGTGGCGAATGAAACCATCGGCGGGCTTGAGTTTCCATGGGTTCCTCAAGTAGAGGGGGTACCCGTAGTGTGTGATATGTCATCGACGATTTTATCTCGCCCAATAGATGTTAGCCAATTTGGTTTAATTTATGCAGGTGCGCAAAAAAATATTGGCCCAGCAGGTTTAGGGATAGTGATTGTGCGGGACGACCTATTAGGTAAAGCCCGCGAATCATGCCCTGCGATGTTGAATTATGAAACACACGCAAACGCACATTCAATGTATAACACACCAGCCACTTATTCTTGGTATATTGCCGGGCTTGTTTTTAAATGGATCAAAAAGCAGGGTGGTTTAACTACGATGGCTGAGTTGAATAAACGAAAGTCAGACAAGCTTTATGCAGCGATTGATCAATCTGACTTTTATAAAAATACGGTACAAAAAGAGGCACGTTCATGGATGAATATTCCATTCACGTTGGCGAACTCTGAATTAGATGAGGTGTTTTTAGAACAAGCAGTTGAGCGTAATATCGTTTCTATCAAAGGGCATCGAATTTCAGGCGGTATGCGTGCGAGTATTTATAACGCTATGCCAGAAGAAGGCGTTGATGCACTGATTGAAATGATGACCGACTTTGAAAAATCTTACGGCTAGTAACGGTAAATTAAAAATATGACCGATAACACACATCGAAAACTACTCGCTATTCGTGATCGTATCGATGCAATTGATGATGAAATTTTAGTACTACTTTCTAAGCGTGCAGAATGCGCTGAGGAAGTCGGTGAAACTAAACGCCAAGCAGGGGAAGAGAATCCTTGGTTTTATCGCCCCGAGCGTGAGGCACAAATCCTACGGCGTGTATCAAAAGATAACCCAGGGCCATTAGCGAATGAGCGTATTACTGCTATTTTTCGTGAAATTATTTCATCGTGTTTGGCTTTAGAGCAAAGTATTAAAGTTGCTTTTCTCGGTCCAGAAGGATCGTTTACCCAAGAGGCGGCACATAAGCATTTTGGTCAAGCGGTGCAGCCTGTTCCGGTAAATTCTATTGGCCAAGTATTTCGTGAAGTAGAAAATGGAAAAGTGGATTATGGTGTTGTTCCTATTGAAAATTCCACCGAGGGTGTGATCTCATATACATTGGATAGATTCATGAATTCACCGCTAAAAATAAGTGGCGAGACTGCACTGCGTATTCATCAAAATTTAATGCTCCCCCCAAATCTTTCTGAGCAAAGTTGGGAGCAGGTTACTCGTGTTTATTCACATCAACAATCCTTAGCACAGTGTCGGCAATGGCTTGACTTGCATTTGCCGAACGCTGAGCGTGTCCCTGTTTCCAGTAATACCGAAGCGGCTAAGCGTGCATTAATGGATGCAGAGGGCAGTGCGGAGACAGGTTTTAGCGCTGCCATAGCGGGCGTAAAAGCTGCAGAAGTCTATGGCTTAACGGTGGTAGAAAAAAATATTGAAGACAGTGATAAAAATACTACGCGTTTTTTGGTAATCGGCAAACAAGATGTACCGCCGAGTGGCGAAGATCAAACCACCTTAATGATATCAACTAAAAATCGTTCAGGTGCTTTGTATCACCTACTTACCCCGTTGGTTGAAAATGGCCTGGATATGACACGTATTGAATCCAGGCCTTCACAAAATGCGAACTGGGAATATTTCTTCTTTATGGATGTTAATGGCCATCAAGATGATGAGAAATTATCAAAGGCTTTAATTGAGCTAAATAAAGAAGCTGAGCTAGTTCGCGTATTAGGGTCATACCCTAAGGCAGTCTTGTAAATGAATGATTTTATGAAAGAAGCTGTAAAAGGTGTGCAAGGATTACAGCCCTACCAGCCAGGGAAACCGATTGAAGAGCTGGAGCGCGAGCTAGGTGTTAGTAATACCTTAAAACTAGCCTCGAATGAAAACCCAATGGGGCCTAGCAACAACGTTAAAAAAGCGCTAGAAAAAGTGTCATCACTACTTGGTTTATACCCTGATGGTGGTGGCTTTGCGCTGAAAGAAAAGCTTGCTGATGAATTAAGTAATGATTCTATTACCATTACAAGTTCACAAATTACATTAGGAAACGGCTCTAATGATATTTTAGATATGGTTGCACGTGCCTTTTTATGCGAAGGGCGAGAAGCGATTTATTCTGAGTATGCGTTTGCCGTATACCCGATTAGTGTTCAAGCGGTTGGTGCAACGGCAAAGGTAAGCAAAGCACTTCCAGTGACTCATTCCAGTAACCCCTATGGACATGACTTGTCGTCAATATTTGACAATATCACCGATAAAACAAGCGTGATTTTTATCGCTAACCCTAACAATCCTACGGGTACATGGTTGACTGCAAATGAGTTAGAAAATTTCATAAAAAAAGCGCCCAACGATATTGTGATTGTTGTCGATGAAGCTTATTTTGAATACGTGGTAGAAGCTGATTACCCCGATACAGTTCAATGGGTGAGTAAGTACCCAAACCTAATTGTTACGCGTACCTTTTCGAAGATTTATGCACTAGCTGGCTTAAGAGTTGGTTTTGCCGTTTGTAGCGATCAGATTGCAGATTTACTGAACCGTGTCCGCCAACCTTTTAATGTGAATACACCTGCGCTTTTAGCCGCCACTGTGGCATTGGATGATAAGGCGCACCTTCAAAACTGTGTCGCTATTAATCAACGAGGATTGGTATTCTGGCAAGAGGCTTGTGAGCAACGCGGATGGGCTTACATCCCCAGCGTTGGAAACTTTATCACAGTAGATTTCGCACAAGAAGCCAAACCTATTTATGAGGCTTTGTTACGTCAAGCGGTGATTGTTCGGCCTATCGCTAACTACGGTTTACCCAATCATTTGCGCATCACTATTTCAACTGAAGAACAAAACCAACAATGTTTGGATGCACTGGATAAGGTATTGGCTTGATGAATAATTCTGTGGGTATAAAAAAATTAACTATTTTTGGTGTTGGACTTATTGGCGGTTCACTAGCATTAGCCCTGCGCAAAGTTGGCTATGTTGAAGAGATTGTAGGCTGTAGCCGTCACGCAGAACATCTACAAAAAGCGGTAGATTTAGGTGTAATTGATAGCTACACCTTAGACCCCGTGGAGGCAGTAAAGGGCGCAGATATGGTTTTATTAGCCGTGCCTATGCGCGCCATAAAGCCCGTGTTAGAAAGTGTTGTTGATCATATCAGCGATGAGATGGTCATAACAGATGCAGGTAGTGCTAAAAGAGCTGTGATAAAAGCTGTTGAAGATGTTTATGGGGGTACTGCTCCACATAACTTTGTGGCAGGTCACCCTGTTGCCGGGCGTGAAAAGAGTGGAGTTGAAGCTGCTATTGATGATTTGTACATTGATCAAAAAGTGGTGTTAACCCCCACCGAAGATACTGCGCCGCAAAGTGTAGGCCGTGTAAAAGAGATGTGGGAAGCGACAGGTGCGATCGTCGAATTACTGGATGAAAAACAGCATGATGAAGTGCTTGCTGCTACCAGTCACTTACCGCATATTTTAGCGTACTCCTTGGTCAATACTTTATCAAAATCAAAGTACGGTGATGATGTCTTTGCTTTTGCTGCAGGGGGCTTTAAAAGCTTCTCACGAATTGCATCCAGTGACCCTGTGATGTGGCGTGATATTTGTCTGGAAAATAAGGATGCGATTTTATCAGCATTATATGATTATCAAAAAGACCTCGCAGATTTGACCACATTAATTGAAGCTGAGAATGATGAGAAGCTCGTTTTGTTATTTAAAAATGCGAAGGATATCCGAGATAAACACATTTAAGTTTTGCCTAATCTTAAATAAGCAGTATAAATGACTAATAATTAAACATTTATGCTCTTTTGTTGTTCGCTAAAAACTATTACACTCAGCAGTATAAGCAGTTCAACAAGTTATCCGTATTAGGTTTTGTATGTTTAAGTTACAAATTATTATAAGTATTTTTGTTTCAATTTTTTTGTTTGCCTGTGGGGGGAGCAATAATAGTAGCAAACCCATTAAACCCACATCAACCCCTCGCTCGCCTAACCCTAAGGCTGCTACCACTATTAAGTCATTTACTTTAAAAGAATCAAATATTAATGCAAATATAAAGTCAGGCTCTTTTAGCTTTTCTTGGCAAGTACAATCTTCAGACCCCTATGAGGTTGATATATATGTGAGCAAAGACTTTTTTTTGACAGAAAAAACAGATATTCGTATTTTTGGTCAACGCTGTGGAAGTACTGGATCGTATCGGTGTGATGAAAAAGCTGACTTTAAGTGCCAATTTAAAACAGATAATAAAATAACGTGTGCTTTTTCTGATACTGGAGCAGATCAGACGGATATTTCTTCGTTATTGAGTAGCTTACCACAAACTGCTTTTATTATTATGGAAGCCTGTAATATTTCATATACAAATTGCAAGGTTAAAAGTCAAAAAGTAAAATTTCAATAAGCCTTCAAAGACTATTTTATACAGCTAGTTTTAATCGCCAAGTGACTTCTTTCGCTAAAATTAAAATAAACAAGAGAAGAATTAAATCAAGGCTTATGCTAAATTTCCTCTTTTTTAACTTCAAAGCTTAAATCATGTCAAAAATCACCTTTAGCACCATTCCTAATGGCATCCTTACAGGAACACTACGCGTTCCTGGTGATAAATCCATGTCGCACCGATCAATCATTCTTGGCTCAATTGCTAAGGGAACAACACAGGTTAGTGGATTTTTAAACGGTGAGGACTGTATCGCTACCATGAATGCGTTTCGTGCCATGGGGGTGGAGATTCAACAGAAAAGCCCAACTCTGCTAAGTATTATAGGTGTTGGTATGAATGGCTTAAAAGCACCTAAAACAGACTTGGATATGGGAAACAGTGGAACAGCAATGCGTTTGATGACTGGTTTATTAGTAGGTCAAACTTTTGATAGTACATTAATTGGGGATAAATCTTTATCTACTCGTCCCATGAACCGTATTACAAAACCGTTAACAAAGATGGGGGCAGAGATTAAGACAGAAGAAAATGGTCGGCCACCCTTACGCATTAAAGGTGATAGAAAATTACAAGCAATTGACTATACCTTGCCAATAGCAAGTGCACAGGTTAAGTCGGCAGTGTTGTTGGCAGGCTTATATGCAAACGATGAAACCCGTGTTACCGAGCCTGGTATTACCCGTGACCATAGTGAGCGAATGTTACGTGGTTTTTCGTACGAGGTAATAACCTCGGGTGACAATGGCGAACATATTAGACTACAGGGTGGAAAAAGCTTACAAGCCTGCGATATTGATGTACCTGCAGACATATCATCGGCTGCTTTTTTTATGGTCGCTGCCAGTATTGCCGAAGGCTCTGATTTAACGTTGGAGCATGTGGGCGTAAACCCGACGCGTACTGGTGTGATTGATATATTAAAACTAATGGGTGCGGATATCACCTTATCAAATCAACACGAAGTCGGTGGTGAGCCAGTTGCTGATATTCGGATTCGATCCGCTAAGCTTAATGGTATTAACATTCCAGAAGCATTGGTGCCTTTAGCGATAGATGAATTCCCTGTGATTTTTATCGCAGCAGTATGTGCAACAGGTGAGACAGTACTTAGTGGGGCTGAAGAGCTTCGCGTAAAAGAGAGTGACCGCATCCAAGTGATGGCAGATGGCTTAGCTAATTGTGGAATTCAGACGCAAGTAAAGCCAGATGGTATCGTTATTCAAGGCTCACAGGCAGAAGGTCTAACACAGGGTACGGTTGATAGTCATGGTGATCACCGCATCGCGATGGCATTTGCGGTAGCTGGGTTACGTGCAGCTGGAGAAATAACTATTAAAGATTGCGCTAATGTGAATACCTCATTCCCTGATTTTGTGAAACTAGCGAGCGGGGTTGGCTTGGGGATTAGCGAAGTTTAATTGTAAAGAACGTAACTACTCAGCTTGCACCTGAAAACCGCTATTTCTGCGTTAAAAAAATGTGAGTTTACACGTGTAAACTCACATTTTTCACCTTGAACTAACGAATTTTAGGCACAATCTGAGCAGTTACTGTTCACATTTATTACTCGCTGAGTAGTTACAAAAAAACCAAAGAGCCTTAATCTGGAATTAAGTCCTCATAGCGACTATCAGTTAGTGTTTTCATAAAGGCAACTAAAGCATCTTCTTCGGCATCACTAAGCTTAAGGTCACCCAACTCTTCCGTGTTTTTAGTCGCATCAACTTCAGCCGTTCTCCAAGGATCCCATGTTTCCGGATTAAGCGCCCCATCAACATCGCGGGTATTATAAAAATGTACCACTGTTTTTAAATCTTTAAAAACACCATTGTGCATATATGGCGCTGTAACAGCAATATTACGCAAAGTAGATACTCTAAAAGCGCCTTTTAACTTTGTATCGTTGACGAGAGGGTTTTGAAATAAGCCATTGTCTACAAACTCATAATCCTTACCGTTTAGATCACGCACGAGATCATTGCGTGGCACACCTAAATTATCATAGCTAAAATCTGTAAAAGTGCTATTTTGTTTAGTACTGGCAAGGGTTGGAACGGTATGACAAGCTGCACAATTACCCTTATTTTCTGCTTTAAATAGCGATAAGCCGAGAGCTTCTTGCTTGGTAAAGCTATCTTCACCTTTTAGAACACGGTCAAATTTTGAATCAAAAGGAGAAAACTCTTCAGTTTTTTCAAACTCAGCAATACTAAAGGTTACTGCATTATAAGCACGATCGACAGTTTCAAAAACAGCCTCACCATATAATTCTCGTAGAGTGTTTCCGTATTTTTCCTTAGCTTTTGTAACCACAGCTGTTTTTAAGGTTTGCATTTCAACAGGGTTTAAGAATGGTTGTCCTGCCTGATCGTGTAAGTTTTTTTCTCGGCCATCCAAAAATTGCCCGCCTTTAAATAACCCATCGCTACTGTCAAAGTGAAAGTCAGGAATAAAAGCAGCATAGCTGGCAGTAGGGGTATTTCGATCTCCGAGTGCTGCAAAATCTTGACCTGATGATACTGAGCTAGGTGTTGACTGACTTAAGCTTGTTTCATTAATACGGCCATCAATAAATGCATGATCTGGGTTATGACAGGTCGCACAAGCCTGAGTGCCATCCCTTGAAAGGCTTTCATCAAAAAATAACTCTTCACCAAGTTTAGTAATCTGTTGATGTACGCTTGTGCTTGTGGTGTCACTAGCTTTTTCATTAAAGCGAGTGCTTGAATTACTGTTTGAATTACAGGCACTTATTGAAACTGCGATAAGCAGGTAAGTAGATAATCTTACTAGTTGAGCGTGATGTTGTCCCATCGACTTATGTTCCCTTTTATATGAAATATTATTAAGTATTATTATGACTCACCATTTTTTTTTGCATTGATAAATATTGATTTGTATAAAAGTTAGTCAAAGTCACTTGAGAATTTATTCCTCTTAATGCAAGCAAATATGAGTCAGTAGGGTGTTTAAATCTCCTGCTATAATTACCTTCAATAGTAGTTAAGGAAATAACAAGAAATATGCCCGAAATTAAATTTACTAAAGAAGAAAAAGAAAGACTCATTCCGAAAATAAAAATGTATCTAAATGATGAATTGGATTTAGAGGTAGGTAACTTTGATGCGGAATTTTTATTGGATTTCTTTAGTGAAGAAATCGGATCTTATTTTTATAATCAAGGTATTCAAGATTCTTTAGCAATGTTGGATGCGCGGATGGAAGATGTAAAAGAGTCAATATATGTGTTAGAAAAAGCTGTGAAGTTATAGTTATGCCTAAAATTATTAAAAGCAAAGAATTTACCGCAAGTAAAGCGTGGGATGCATTAGATATCGCCAATATGAATGGCATAACGACTCGCTTGCATTGGACGAACCAGCCTTATAAATGGCATATTAATGAGGGTGAGGAAGTATTTGTGGTATTGGATGGCGTTGTTGATATGCATTATAAGCTTGATTCAAAAACGTTTATCTCTACGTTACAGGTTGGCGATATCTTTTATGCTTCAATCGGCACCGAACATGTTGCTCATCCTATTGGCGAGGTACGTATTTTAGTTATTGAGTCAGAAGGTAGTGTATGACCTCCTTAAACCATACTGTCAAACTTGATGACAAGCAACGTAAACGTGTTATAGAAAGCCAGCGTTATGCGCTTATCCAACATGGGTATCACCCGCATTCGTTATTCTGGAGTAATACCGAAGTACAAGAGCTTCGCTTTAAAGTACTTGCTGCGAGTGGTATTCAGCAAGGTGATAGTGTTTTGGATGTGGGCTGTGGGTTTGGTGATTTTGCTGATTATTTATCGCGGAAAGGGGCAGCCGTTGAGTATACGGGAATAGATATTTCAGAAGACTTGTTAATAGAAGGGCGTAAACACTTTCCTGATTTTAAGCTGATAAAAGGTGATTTACTGGACTATAATCCGGCTCCGCGTAGTTATGATTATGTAACTTTGTCAGGTACTTTAAATCGTAAGTTCGATAATGCAGAGCAGTACACCTATCATATTATTAAACGAATGTTTGAATCATGTAAAATTGGGATAGCCTTTAATTTATTGGATGCGCGCCATCAATGGACGGCAAGTCGTTGGGATTTACAGAGCTTTTATCCAGATGATATTAAAAACTTTGTTCACCAACTCTCCACTCAAGTAACCATAATAGATGATTATTTGGACAATGATTTCAGTGTTTATGTAAAACGATAAAGCTTGTAAACTAGCCTTATGTCAGAAAATAGCCTTGAGCAAATAAAAAGCCCTGAGCAAACTAATAGCTCAGAAAAATTAGAAAAATCTACCATTAAAAATAAACATGCATACTTTGCAGGTATCGACCTAGGCACGTCCGGTTGTCGTTTAACCGTGATTGATAAAAACAAGAAAACACATCATCAAGCAACTATTACTTATCAAAACCCTGACAAACAAATCCCTCAATTATGGTGGGATTGTGTGTCGAATCTTTTAAAAGCGTTACCACTAAAAATTAAACAAAACCTTCAATCGATTGCCGTTGATGGCACATCAGGTACAATTTTACTGGTAAATTCTCAGGGGCAAGTCACCTCATCGGTATTGATGTATAACGATCTACGAGCAACCGAGGAAGCAGAAAAAATCAACCAACTTATGCCAAAAAATAATGGCGGGCAGGGGGCTTCTGGCTCCTTAGCACGGTTACTGTGGTTACTTAAGCATGAGCCAAGTAAGAAGCATGCCCATGCAGTACACCAAGCAGATTACATTCTGGGGAAATTAAGCAATAACTATCAATTAAGCGATGAAAATAATTGTCTAAAGCTTGGTTACGATGTGGTTAATCAATCTTGGCCTAAGGATAAAATAAAAAAACTGGGGGTTCCACTTTCTTTATTACCAATCGTTGTATCAGCTGGTACAACGGTTGCACAGATCGATCCATCAGAAGCAATAAAGTTGGGCTTACCCAGTAGCTTGCAATGCGTCACAGGGACAACAGATAGCATTGCAGCCTTTATCGCCACAGGTGCTGATAAAGTTGGTGATGCGGTAACCTCTTTAGGCAGTACCTTGGTATTGAAACTGGTTTCTGATACGCCTATTTTCTCTCCTGAACATGGCATATATTCGCACCGTTTAAATAATCAATGGCTAGTGGGTGGTGCATCTAACGCCGGTGCTAAAGTATTGCAGAATTATTTTTCACAACAGCAACTTGATGAGTTAACACCACAGCTTTTACCAGATAAGACAACTGGTTTGGATTATTACCCCTTAGTAAAAGGTGGCGAGCGCTTTCCTGTTGCTGATGCGAATAAACAACCCAAGCTATCACCTCGGCCAAAATCTGATTTAAGGTTTTTTCAAGGGATTTTAGAAGGTATTGCTAATATTGAGAAACAAGGTTATATGAAATTGCGTGAACTAGGTGCGCCACAAGTCAGCTCAGTCCGCAGTGTCGGAGGTGGTTCCAAAAATAAATCATGGACACAAATTAGAAAAAATCAACTTGCTGTTAGCATGTTAAAATCTAAACAGACAGAGGCATCTTACGGCTCTGCGCTATTAGCACTTAAAGGGTATAATGAAAAAGGATATATTAAAGAATGATTAAAGGTTTTGTACAGGGTGTTGGTTACGCTTTTAGCGGCTTCTCGTTAATTTCTCAAAAAGGGATTCGTCCGTTTGTAGTTATTCCTTTGCTGATAAATATCGCGGTGTTTTCATTAGGAATTTGGTTGGCAAAATCACAGTTTGATTCGCTAATGGCGCAAATGTTGGCATGGCTACCGAGCTGGCTTGCATGGCTAGAATTTATTATATGGCCGTTGTTTGCTGTGGTTATACTCGTTGCGGTTTATTACAGTTTTACCCTTATTGCTAACCTGTTGGCTGCGCCGTTTAACTCACTGTTAGCAGAGCGTATCGAAAATAAGCTTAATGGTGAAACTGTACCAGAATTTAAGGGCTATAAAGCCCTAGCAGGGACGGTCATAAAATCACTGGGTAGTGAGACTAAAAAAATCCTTTATATGCTCAAATGGATGCCGATTTTATTGATTATAAGTATTATTCCCGTGGTTAATTTCATTGCACCGTTTGCGTGGGGAATATACGGTGCATGGATGCTATCACTTCAATATAGTGACTATGCAATGGCAAATCACGAACTGTTCTTTAAGGATGAAATTAGCTTACTAAGGAAAAACAGGTCGGTAGCACTGGGTTTTGGTGGCATGTTAACCCTTCTGATGATGATTCCTGTCGTGAACTTTTTTGTTATGCCAGTGGGGGTTGCGGGTGGTACTAAGTTTTGGGTAAATGAGCTATCAAACTGATTTATAACAGATTTAGCAAGTTTGCGGGTTTTAAGCTATACTCGAACGAATATTAATAATCTTTACTCTACTATAAGGAAATTACCATGAGCTTTAATCTAATAGACCTAGTCAAAGATCAACTATCAGACCAAGTAATGAAATCAATTGGCGGTGTTATTGGCGGCAATGACTCGCAAAATACTTTGGCAGTTAATAGCGCCCTTCCTGGCCTACTCAGCAGTTTAACTAACTTTGGTGAGGCATCACCTGCTAACGCTGATTTAATGTTTAAAGGTATTGAGAAGCAAGATGATAGTATCCTTGATAGCCTAGGAGACTTATTAGGTGGAGGCAAACAAAACAGCCTAATTGAAAATGGTGGGAATGTTTTAAGCTCACTACTGGGCGGTGGCGGTTTAGCAAGTCTGGTAGGATCAATATCTGGCTTTAGTGGTGCTGGTAAAAGTGGCACAAGTAAGCTGTTAGGTTTACTAGCACCGATTGTATTTGGTGTAATTAAGCGCAAGTTGATGGGTGGCGGAGGCTTTGATGTTGGAAGCTTGATGAACATGTTTACGGGACAAAAAAGTAATATTGCCGCAGCGATGCCGAGTGGTTTTAGTTTAATGTCTGATACGAGTTCTACTATAGGTTCTGACGCAGTTGAGAGTGTGGCGGATCATACCGTAGAGACTGTTGAAACAACGAAAAAAGAAGGCTCATCCTTTATTGGTAAGTTACTACCTTTAGCATTATTAGCGGGTGTGGGCTTGTTAGCCTATAACTATTTTATGAATAATAAGTCAACGGAAGTACCTGCGGCGAACAGCACAAATGTTGAGCAAGCAACAACTACGGCTGTAGAAACTCAAGCCCCAGCCATGTCGGGTGAATTGTTGGATTTAGAAAAGAATTTGGGCAGTGCTATGAGTGCGGTGACGACTTCATTAGGGGGCATTACTGATGTTGACTCTGCAAAAGCGGCTATTCCTAGTTTGACAGAAGCGACAGGGCAGCTAAGCAGCTTAGGTGGTTTATTTGCTAAATTACCAGAAGCCGCTCGTGGACCAATCACAAAGTTGGTTTCTGAAAATATGCAAGGTATTCAAGACTTGGTAACTAAAGTAGCTTCAATTCCAGGAGTGGGCGAGTTGATTAAGCCGGCTGTTGAAAAGTTAAGTACTGCGTTGTTAATGTTTAAATAATAAATGTAAGCAATAAAAAACCCCGTTTCTTTTTAGAAAGAAACGGGGTTTTTTATGTTTTAGACTTTCTCACGTTATCCGCTTAATACTAGGAGCCTGTCCGAGAACTAAGACCGTAGCGAAAATTACAGAATTATCATAAGTTGTGATTATCGAAAGAGGCGAATAGCACGGCTATTTAACGATTTTGATAAGCTCAAATTATGATGATTGTGGAATTTGCAGTAGGTTTCTAGTTTTCGGACAGGCTCCTAGTTAAATATTACCCTAATCCCCAGATAGAACGCAAATGAGAGTGCAGTATTTGATTTCACAATATGCTCTAAAAATATTCATTTCACCAGTAGGTTAAACGGATATTTTTTGGCTATGCTATGGTGGAATTAAAGGCTTGTACTATCATCATGTTTACTATCTAGTGATTAGGGTTTATAGGATAATCAAACCTCAACACTGTGGTAAACATTCTGCACATCATCATTATCATTAAGTAGTGCTAACAAAAGCTCGAACTTTTCAATATCATCAGCATCTGTTAACGGTGCGGGGTTCTGAGCTAAATATTGAATTTCGTCAACCTCAAACTCAATACCCTCAAAGGCATCAAGTAGTGCTTGCCTCGCTTTAGCGTATTCTGTTGTGGGTGTAAAAACACTTATTAAACCCTCTTCATTTTCAATATCGGTAACATCAACATCGGCTTCCATTAAGGCATCAAGGGTAGCTTCTTCCTTATCTTCGCCGTTATTTTTAAAAACAAAAATAGCGAGGTGGTCAAATAAATGTTGAACCGTACCGGGCGTACCAAGCTTTGATTTAGCCTTAGTAAAACAAAGTCGAACATCACCAAAGGTTCGATTTGGGTTATCGGTTAAACATTCAACCAATACCATGCAGCCGGCTGGGCCAAAACCTTCGTACAAAGCAGGGGAGAAGTCCTCACCGCCCCCGCCTTTAGCTTTATCAATAGCTTTGTCAATGACGTGCGCTGGAACTTGTTCTTTCTTAGCACGGTCAATTAAGCTCCGTAGCGCCAAATTACCTTCAGGATCAAAACCACCTGCTTTGGCACACACGTAAATTTCACGCCCATACTTGCTGTAAACTTTCGCCTTCATATCAGACGTTTTAGCCATTGATTCTTTACGGTTTTGGTATGCTCTTCCCATTGTTCTCACTCAAATATATGGTTTATAACAGATGAAGTATAACGAAGTTGATAGCCTTAGAAAGTGCTAATTTTAAGAGTTTTAGTGATGTTGTTGTTGGCGTTTATTTGCCATACCGGTGCGTTTTTTCTTTTGCTTGTTTAACAGCAGGTCTAGTGTACCGCGCTGTCCAGACAGATCAAAGTCTTTAAGTAATGCTGCTTTTACAATTTCGTCTGTCATTCGAAAGTCACTTAAAAGGCTTTGATAAAGCAATTTGTATAGTCTCGGCAAGGCTATTTTCCAAGTACTTCCCGCTTCTTTATAAAGTGAGTCACTCAGTTGCATAAAACGTTGGAAGGCTGAATCATTATTTTTGTAGCTTCCTAGCACCAAAGCTAGGGTGTGTTTAAAACGCCCAGAATTAGCAATCATATCCCAGTAACGCGCGAAACGCTGGACTTGTTGTAGCTCCATAAAGCTAATGTCACGAGTGCTCAGCACAGTATAGGGCGGTGTTTGACTGTAATTCATTTGGTATTTTTCACTATGCCGATTTATTGGTGCGCCACGTAATCGTTTTAAAATGCCCATTTGTATTTCTTGCGGGTTGAGTGCTGTTAGCTGATCAAAACTTTCTGCAAAATTCTTTAAAGTATCGCTGGGTAAACCAAAAATCAAATCCGTATGTAAGTGCGCGCCGGTATGCTCACGCAACCAGCGGATATTATCTTTAGTTTTTTGATTGTCTTGTTTGCGGCTAATGAGTGTTTGAATTTTAGGGTCAAAGGTTTGTACACCAATTTCAAATTGTAGTGAGTCTTTAGGAAAACGTGCTAATACCGCTTTAAGTTTATCGGGTAAATTATCGGGGATGACTTCAAAGTGTAGGTATAAATCATCCGTCATGCGCTCAAGAAAAAACTCTAAAATAGTAACACTGCTTGCAACCTTAAGATTAAAAGTGCGATCAATAAATTTAAAATTACGTGCACTGCGCTTAATTAGCTTATCCACCTCATTGAGAAAAGAACCCAGCTCAAAAGGTTTAGAGGTCTTATCTAATGAGGATAAACAGAACTCACACTTAAACGGGCAACCCCGTGATGCCTCTACATAGATCAAACGATTACGAATATCCTCATTATTATAAAAAGTATAGGGTAATTCAAGTTGGTCTAAAGGTAGATCTTCACCATTAATCACTTTATTCAGCGGTTTCCTATTCGCTAGTAGTTGTGTACAGAGGTCATAAAAACTCTTCTCCCCAGCACCTTGAATAATATAGTCCGCATAATCAACCACCGCAGGTTTATCAGGTAAATGACTCACTTCTGGGCCACCTAATACCACAAATATTGTAGGTGAAATTTGTTTGATTAATTCTACTAATTCAGTGATTTCAGTGATATTCCAAATATAAACGCTCAGCCCAATCACCTTAGGTTGTAGCAATAAAAGCTTTTCAAGAATATCGGTTGGGCGTTCATGAATAGTGAATTCGAGCAGTGTTGTTTGTGCTTGTAACTCGCCTAAATTTGCATACAAATAACGCAAGCCAAAGGCGCTATGGATATAGCGTGCGTTTAGGGTGGTAAGGATAATGTTTTTTAAGTTTCTGATATAGTCACCTGATTATAGTTAGAATGATTTTAGCAAGTATTTAAGTCGAATATATAAATAATACTCACATTAGTTAATTATAATATTAGAACTATATAATACATATAAATCAACAGCTTACCATGATTCATTGTTGACAGTTTACTGTTTGGTCGTGCATGATTGCTCTGTAAATATAATAATTAACATTCAAAGGATGGAGAAGACCTATGCATTATCAATTTAAAAAGACATTTTTAGCCCTTTCAATTTCACTTTGTTTGGCACCTGTAGCCTATGCTACTAACGGATTGGCCCCTACGGGGCTTGGTCAAGTACATAAGGCAATGGGCGGCGCTGCTGTTGGTAATCCGCAAAATACGACGACAATGATGACGAACCCTGCTGCAGGATCTTTCATTGATAGTGGCTTTGATGTCGGTATAGAATTATTTCGACCTAAGCGTACGGCTAAAAATAATAGTGATTTTGCGCCGTCTGGAACGAAATCCCCTTATGATGCTCAAGGAAATCCTACTAACCTTCCTCCTTACGATACGTTAAACCCTCAGGGTACTTTGATTAAAGGTACTGAATATTCGGGTGATGGGAAAAAGAATTTTTTAATACCTGAGTTTGCCTATAACCGTAACTATGGTGGCTTTGCAGTGGGTATTTCTGCTTATGGTAATGGTGGCATGAATACACAATACGATAAATCACCTGCCTTTGCTGCAGATGCGTTATCTGACGATGGGATCCCTATTATTGGTAATGATGGTAAACCTACAGGACAAACGCCCGACCATGTTCCTGATTCGGTATTTAATTTTAACAGTACTTCTACAGGGCCAAAAGGAACAACAGGGGTTAATTTAGAACAACTCTTTATTGCGCCCACTATTTCTAAAAAAATTAATGCAAAACATAGCGTTGGTTTATCGTTAAATTTAGTTTGGCAGCGTTTTGAAGCTAAGGGGCTTTCGGCTTTAGCCGCAGGTTCAACAAACCCGACAAAGTTTACTGATAACGGTAAGTCATCGGCAACGGGTATTGGTGCAACAATCGGTTGGATGGGGCAGTTCAGTGATCGATTTACTATGGGTGCTTCTTATCGTTTAAAAACCAAAATGGGTAAGTTTAAAGAATATGCTGGCTTATTCCCTGATGGTGGTGAAATGCATGTGCCAGCTGCGTTAACAGTGGGTGCTTCTGCGAAGGTTACGCCAAGTACTACGATAGCGGCAGATATTCAACAGATTTATTATTCAGATGTTGCAGCAACGGGCAACGCATTTAAGCCCAGTGGTTTTGGGGGTAAAGATGGGCCAGGTTTTGGCTGGGATGATCAAACAGTTATCAAACTTGGTGTTAAGCAACAAATGGGGCAAAAATTAGCGTTACTTGCTGGCTATAATCATGGTGCTTCACCTGTTGGACCAGAAGATACCTTTTTTAATGCTTTAACGCCGGCTGTTGTGGAAGATCATTTATCATTAGGCTTTGAATTTAAAGTTCGTAAAAATTCCGCAATTACAGGATCTTATACGCATACGTTTAAAAACGAAGTTAAAGGTGATGTGACTAAAGGTCAACAGTTTGATATAAGCATGGAGCAAGATGCAATCGGTATAGGCTTTAGTAAGAAGTTCTAAAATTTATTAATGCTCTAAAAGGAAACCCTGCTCAAGTCCAATTTTTTTAGCTTGCCAAATCCGCCGATATTTTTCACGAAGATCGGCGCAATAGAGTAACTATTACATCACACTTCATGAAAAAATAGCGACAGATTTTTCTGCGCTAAATTCTAATCGACTTAATCAGGTTCTCCTAAAAGCCAGTTGATAATCAACTGGCTTTTTTTTGCCTGCATTTTATATCAAGACCTTTGCTAAACTTGTAGCCTCTACATGAAAGGTTTCTTCGACACTAAAAAACTAATCATTACAACACTAGCTTGCAAATTTAAAACTGATATACTGTTCAGCCCTTTGATTAATCTCTGTAATTCATACAGAACCTAATCAAACACAAAACGGGCCAATTAAGTGCGTAGAAAAAGCACTTTGCTTACACAAGATTTATGAGGAACCCCATGCATAACAACGCATCGAAAAATGTGCTATCCGATAGTGTCTCTAATAATAAAAGTGCTTCCGTAGCAACAGCAATAGGAACGGCTTCAAAAATAAATACCTTACCTGAAAAGCAAGGTTTATATGACCCTGCAAATGAGCATGATGCCTGCGGGGTAGGCTTTGTTGCGCATATAAAAGGTGAGAAAAGCCACAATATTGTACAGCAGGGCCTAACCATTCTTCGTCGTGTAACACACCGTGGAGCAGTAGGGGCTGACCCAAAAGCGGGGGATGGCGCAGGTTTATTAATGCAAATCCCTGATGCATTTATGCGTGCTGTCGTTAAAGATGAGCTTTCACAAAGCTTGCCTGCTGAAGGTGAGTACGGCGTTGGCATGGTGTTTTTCCCTAAGGATAAATCACAATGTGAGGTTTTACAAAAAGCGATAGATGTTGCGGTTGAAGATTGTGGGCAACGTGTTATCGGTTGGCGAAAAGTCCCTGTTGATGCCAGTGGTTTAGGCGAAAGTGTTAAACCCACTGAGCCTAATATTTACCAAGTATTTATAGCACGTGGTGACAAAACACTTGATCAGGATGCATTTGAGCGTAAATTATTTGTTATTCATAAAATGGTAACTGCACGTGTTAATCAACTGGGTGTAACAGGTGCTGGTGATTTTTATGTGTGCTCAATGTCGTCACGTACTATCGTTTACAAAGGCATGCTATTGGCAGAGCAGGTAGGCGAGTACTACCTCGACTTAATGGATACGCGTGTGGTATCTGCAATTGCCTTGGTGCATCAGCGTTTCTCAACTAATACCTTCCCCACGTGGGATTTAGCACACCCGTTTAGAATGATAGCTCATAATGGCGAAATTAATACCAACCAAGGTAATGAAAACTGGATGGCGGCACGTCAAGCTTCCATGGAATCTGAAATCCTTGGTGATGATCTTGAGAAAATCTGGCCAGTGATTCCTGAAGGGCAATCAGATACAGCCAGTCTTGATAACGCGCTTGAACTAATGGTAGCAGGCGGTTACTCATTAGCAGAAGCGATGACCATACTCATCCCAGAAGCATGGTACGGCAATGAGCTAATGGGTGAAGATCGTAAAGCGTATTATGAATACAATGCAGCAGTGATGGAGCCTTGGGACGGCCCCGCAGCCGTAGCCTTTAGTGATGGCAGGCAGATTGGTGCGATGTTAGATAGAAATGGCTTACGCCCAGCGCGCTACTTAATCACCGATGATGATTTAGTCGTTATGGCATCTGAGATGGGTGTGTTGGATATTTCGCAAGAAAAAATCATTAAAAAATGGCGTTTACAACCGGGTAAAATGTTCTTAATTGATATGGAGCAAGGCCGTATCATCAGCGATGAAGAGTTGAAAAATGACTTGGCGACTGCACATCCTTATCGTGATTGGCTCAATGAAAGCCAGATCAAAGTCTGCGAAATTTTTGGCGATGCAAAAGTTCCTGATGCATTAGATGAAGAAACATTGTTGAGAAATCAACAAACGTTTGGTTACACGCAAGAATATATCAAGTTTGTGCTGGCTCCAATGGTCAAAACAGGCATGGAAGGTACTGGCTCAATGGGGGTCGATAGCCCTGTTGCCGTACTTTCACACCGTACCCGGCATTTATCAAATTATTTTAAGCAAAATTTTGCACAGGTAACCAACCCGCCCATTGATCCAATACGGGAAGAGTTAGTAATGTCCTTAGTGACATTTATTGGCCCACGCCCGAATTTACTCGGTCATGCAAAAGCCGATAGTATGCGCCTTGAAATAAAGCAGCCTATCTTAACAAATGAACAGCTTTACTCAATTAGACATATTAACGATCACGCCGGAGATGCCTTTAGAACAAAAACCCTCGATATTACTTATGATGCCGAGCTAGGCGAAGAAGGTATTGAAGCAGCATTAAGTGACTTATGTAAATCAGCCCAAGAAGCCGTAGAAGGTAAATACAATATTTTGATTTTATCGGATCGTAATGTATCAGCGGAGCGTTTGGCGATTCCTGCATTATTGGCAACTTCGGCAGTACATCATCATTTGATTAAAAAAGGCTTGCGGACCGACTCAGGCTTAGTTGTTGAAACAGGGTCTGCGCTAGAAATTCATCATTTTGCCACCTTGGCAGGCTATGGGGCCGAAGCGATTAACCCGTGGCTAGCACTCGAAACAGTGGATGATAATCTTTCCTATTTTGACCCTAATTTAGATACCGCGACAGCACATGAAAACTACATTAAAGCCATCGGTAAAGGGCTCAAAAAAGTCATGTCAAAAATGGGGATTTGTACCTACCACTCCTACTGTGGCGCACAGATATTTGATGCGGTTGGCTTGAGCAGTGAATTTATTGATAAATACTTTAAAGGCACTTCAACCACCATCGAAGGGGTTGGATTGGCGGAAGTCTCACGCGAGGCACGGCGTTGTCACACCCGTGGTTTTGGTGACAAACAAGTTTACAAAAAACACCTAGATGCTGGTGGTGATTACGCGTATCGCGTTCGCGGTGAAAAGCATATTTGGACACCGACGACAATCTCTCGTTTACAACATGCGGTACGTTCTAATAACCCTGAAACCTTTGCAGAATTCTCTCGCGAGATAGATGAGCAATCAGCAGGCTTATTAACCTTACGTGGCTTGATGGATTTTAACTTTGCGAATACGCCGATTCCATTGGAGGAGGTTGAGCCAGTTTCTGAAATTGTTAAACGCTTCGCCACAGGTGCGATGTCATTTGGTAGTATCTCATACGAAGCACATTCAACTTTAGCTGTTGCGATGAATGCAATTGGGGCAAAATCAAATACTGGTGAAGGCGGAGAAGAGGCGGTTCGTTTTAACCCACTAGCCGATGGCACAAAAAACCCTGAACGCTCTGCGATTAAGCAAGTTGCATCGGGTCGTTTTGGAGTGACAACTGAATACTTAGTTAACGCTGATGACATCCAAATTAAAATGGCGCAAGGCGCAAAACCCGGTGAAGGTGGGCAACTACCTGGTCATAAAGTTAATGAACAAATTGGGCGTGTACGGCATTCAACTCCCGGAGTCGGCTTAATTTCGCCACCACCACATCACGATATTTACTCCATTGAAGATTTAGCACAGTTGATACATGACCTGAAAAACGTCAACCCAAGTTCTCGCATATCGGTTAAGTTGGTTTCAGAGGTCGGTGTGGGTACGGTAGCTGCCGGTGTCACTAAAGCACACGCAGATCATTTAACGATTTCTGGTTATGACGGTGGAACTGGTGCATCACCACTTACTTCATTGCGTCATGCAGGTTCCCCTTGGGAGTTAGGCTTGGCTGAAACACACCAAACCTTAGTGCTCAATAAACTACGTTCACGCGTCTGCGTGCAAGCTGACGGTGGCTTGCGAACCGGTCGTGATGTAGTCATTGCTGCTTTATTAGGTGCAGATGAATTCGGTTTTGCCACTGCGCCACTGATTGCCGAAGGTTGTTTGATGATGCGAAAGTGTCATCTCAATACCTGTCCTGTCGGTGTGGCAACGCAAGACCCTGAGCTACGCAAAAAATTTACCGGTAAACCTGAGCACGTGGTTAACTACTTCTTTTTCGTTGCAGAAGAAATGCGCCAGCTTATGGCAAAACTCGGCTTCCGCACAGTTGCAGATATGGTGGGTCAATCAGATAAGCTTAATATGCGCTCTGTTATTGATCACTGGAAGGCAAAGGGGCTTGATTACAGCAAGTTATTAACTAAACCAAACGCTGATTCACATGATGATGAGCACCATACAATGGGGCAAGATCATGGTATTGATGAGGCGCTAGATAATGACTTAATCGCACAAGCAAAACCTGCGTTAGAAAATGGCGAAAAAGTCATCATTGATATCACAATTCAAAATCATAACCGCACCTTTGGCACCATGCTATCGGGTCGAGTGGCCGAGAATTATGGTCACAAAGGTTTACCGGATGACACGATTCATATCAATGCAACAGGTACAGCAGGGCAGTCATTTGGCGCATGGGTTGCCAAAGGTGTGACCCTTGAGTTATCGGGTGAAGGCAATGATTATGTGGGTAAAGGTCTATCGGGTGGTCGTTTAATTATCTATCCACCCGAGCACTGTAAAATCGAAAATGCTGATGAAAATATTATCGTCGGCAATACAGTGTTATACGGTGCAATAGCCGGTGAGGCATACTTTAACGGTGTGGCAGGTGAACGCTTCTGTGTGCGTAACTCAGGTGCAACCGCGGTTGTCGAAGGCTTAGGTGATCACGGCTGCGAATATATGACCGGTGGTATTGTGGTCTGTTTAGGTGAAACGGGTAGAAACTTTGCGGCAGGTATGTCGGGTGGCTTTGCCTATGTTTTAGATGAAAAAGCCAATTTTATCACTCTATGTAATACCGAAATGGTCGAGCTAACGCATTTAAGTGCAGATAGTTCAACTGCCGATATTGATAATATGCTAGAAGCGGATGAAACACGCTTGAAGAGCATTATTGAAAGTCATGTAAAGTACACCGGATCAAAACGTGCGCAGATGATTTTAGATAACTGGAGTGATTATTTGAGAAAATTTGTGAAAGTTATGCCAGTCGATTATCGCAAGGCTTTAGAGCAAAAAAATGCCAATCAGCCAGCTGCGTAGTTTAGTTAAAAGTCGTTATGAATATGCTGTGAGTTAACGGCAAACAGAATTAAAGAAGAGATTTAAAATGGGAAAAGCAACAGGATTTAAAGAATACAAACGTCATGACCGAGGTTATGCACCCGTTAATGAGCGCATCGTACACTTTAAGGAATTTGTCCAACCCTTAAGCGAAGACGAGCTGAAAATTCAGGGTGCGCGCTGCATGGATTGTGGTATTCCATTCTGTCATGACGGACCTAACGGTGGTTGCCCTGTGAATAATCTGATTCCTGATTGGAATGATCAAGTTTATCGTGGTGAATGGCGAGAAGCTCTCGAAACCTTGCATTCAACCAATAATTTTCCTGAAGTTACCGGTAAAATATGCCCTGCGCCGTGCCAAGAATCGTGTACTTTAAATATCAATGATAATTCAGTCACCATTAAAACTCTTGAAAATGCCATAATCGACAAAGGTTTTGACGAAGGCTGGGTAAAGCCAGAAGTTGCGGAACAAAAAACCGGCAAAAAAATTGCTATCGTAGGCTCAGGCCCAGCAGGTATGGCAGCTGCCCAACAACTCGCACGTGTTGGGCATGAAGTTGTGCTATTTGAAAAAGAAGAGCGTATCGGTGGCTTAATGCGTTTTGGCATCCCTGATTTTAAGCTGGATAAAAAAATGCTTGATCGTCGCATGTTGCAAATGTCACTAGAGGGCGTTGATTTTAGACCCAACACTTTTATTGGTGTCGATATTCCTGCGAAACAATTACTCGATGAATACGATGCCGTTGCGCTAACTGGCGGATCGGAACTACCCCGTGATTTAAGCATAAAAGGCCGCGAACTTAACGGTGTTTACTATGCGATGGACTTTTTAAAAGCCAATACAAAATGGGTGCAAGGCATCCATGCTGAAGACCAAGTCATATCTGCCAAAGGAAAACATGTGGTTGTCATCGGTGGCGGTGATACCGGCTCTGACTGCATCGGAACATCAACCCGCCACGGCGCTGCAAGTGTTACCCAGCTAGAAATCATGCCACGCCCACCCGAAAAAGAAGACAAGGGTTTAGTTTGGCCCGATTGGCCGAATAAAATGCGCACCTCAACTTCACAAGAAGAGGGCGCAGAACGACTATTTTCAGTTGCCACTAAAGAATTCATCGGCGATGAGACAGGTAATCTTAAAGCAATTCAATGCATCAAAGTTGAGTGGACACAAGACGCTGCCGGCAATTGGAAAATGAACGAAGTTGAAGGTTCTGAGTTTGAACTTAAAGCCGACATAGCCACCTTAGCCATGGGCTTTGTTCACCCTGTACACGAAGGTATGCTTAAAGAACTTGAAGTAGAGCTAGACCCACGCGGTAATGTAAAAGGTGAGACCGAAGGCGGCCAAGCTTATTACACCTCATTGGATAAAGTCTTCTCAGCAGGCGATATGCGCCGTGGGCAGTCATTAGTGGTCTGGGCAATACGCGAAGGTCGCCAATGCGCGCATGCGATTGATCATTATTTGATGGGATCGACGAGTTTACCACGCTAAACAACCACAACTGGTATATTTAAAATGTTGTAATTCTAGGTATTTAGCTTAGAAGCTCCAAGTTAGGCCTGTAATAAGTCTATTCAATAAGAGATTTAATAGATGGCATCCGGAATGATACCGCGTGATTTTATTGATGATCTACTCACTCGAGTAGATATTATTGATGTAATAAACGCACGCGTGCCGTTAAAAAAGAAAGGGCGTGAATACACAGCTTGTTGTCCTTTTCATAATGAAAAAACACCTTCGTTTACCGTAAGCCCAAATAAGCAGTTTTATCACTGTTTTGGCTGTGGCGTTCACGGCTCCGCCATCTCTTTCTTAATGGAATACGAGCATCTTGAATTTGTCGAATCTATAGAAACCTTAGCCGATTCTTTAGGGATTTCTGTACCGCGTGAGAAAGGTGGAAATACCCCGAGCAAAGAGCAACAAAAGCGTGTTAAGGATTTATTCACCCTAATGGAGGAGGCGAACGATTTTTATCAAGTCCAATTAAAAGCCTCAAAACCTGCAATTGATTATTTACAAGGGCGTGAGCTGAGTGGTGAGATTAGTAAGCAATTTAATATTGGCTTTGCACCTGAGGGTTGGACTAATTTGTCGCAGGCGATGGCGAAAAACTATTCGCAACAACAGTTGATTGATTCGGGTTTATTAATCCACAATGATGAAGACCCCAAAAATATAAAAACCTATGATCGTTACCGTAACCGGATTATGTTTCCGATTCGTAATCGGAAAGGGCAGGTTATTGGCTTTGGTGGGCGTGTACTGGGTGATGATGTCCCTAAATATATCAACTCCCCTGAAACCACGTTGTTTCACAAAGGCTCAGAGCTTTATGGCTTGTATGAGGCTCGAAAATTCACCAAAAAGTTAGAGCGTATTGTGGTTGTTGAAGGTTATTTGGATGTGATTGCTCTGGCACAGTTTGGGGTGTCTTATGCGGTCGCAACCTTGGGTACGGCGACAACTTCATCCCACATAAAGCAACTCTTTAGAGCCGTACCTGAAGTGATTTTTTGTTTTGATGGTGATAGAGCAGGGCGTGAGGCTGCTTGGCGCGCATTGAATAATGCTTTGCCAGAAATTCAAGATGGTAAAGAAATACGATTCTTATTTTTACCCGATGGTGAAGACCCCGATACGCAAATCAGAAAAGTGGGTAAAGAGGCATTTGAGAAGTCGTTTGTTGATGATGCGCTCTCATTAACAGACTATTTTGTAGACTCCTTACACCAACAAAATAATATTAGTTCAAGTGAGGGGAAGGCACGCTTTCATGATGACGCTATTCAGTATCTTAAGAATATCCCTGATACCTTTATTAAAGATCAGTTAGTTACGAGATTATCCAGTTTAATTGGCGTTAGCACCCCTGCTTTTTTAAAAGGTGCGGATCAAAAGAAATCAACGCATCACACTGAAACAAATCTTCCTCGAATAGGAAATCGTGAGGTTAGGCATACGCCAATTCGTTATGCGATTAGCTTACTTTTATCTAATCCAGAGCTGGTAAAGTTTGTTGAGAATATTGAGCCTATTGCGCTTTCTCACCTACCGGGTTCTGATTTATTGACTACACTTATAGAAGCTATTCAGGAAAACCCAAATACAAATGCCGCGGTATTAATGCAGCGTTGGCAAGGAACGCAGTACGAGACACCTTTGATTCAGCTTATGCAGTGGCAGCCAGAAACAGATGATATTGAAATATTAGCTAATGAGTTTAAGGACTGCATAAACTATATTCATAAACGAACAAGTGAACAAAAAGTTGAGTCATTAATACATAAGGAAAGAACCGAGGGTTTAAGCGAGCAAGAACAACAAGAATTAGTTTTTTTATTACAGCAAAGCTAATTTAATTTTAACCTGGGTATTTAATTTTAAAGTTTTGTCACCATTTATTTAGTGATTCAATTTATGCTCAAATAGCAGCCTAAAATTAGTTGCAAATAAGCAAATCTCTTTCATTAGAGATAGGTTACTGGATGAGAAACTGTGCTATAATGCTTGATTAGCATTCATTTACTGAAAGCGATCTATAACAAATAATGATATCTCTAAATACACCTGCATGCGTATTTAGGCTACCTAATAGGTATAATAAACTATGACCAGTAAGAAAAACACGGCCAAAAAAGTTGTTGAAAGTGATACAGCGGACGCAATAAATAAAGAAGCTTTAAACGGTGGTACCCCTAATGAAGCGACACAGAGTGACCAACAATCAAGTTTAAAAACACTTATTACTAAAGGTAAAGAGCAGGGCTATCTGACCTATGCTGAAGTTAATGATCACTTGCCAGATTCTATTGTAGACCCAGAGCAAATTGATGAAATAGTTACCATGATTGGTGATATGGGAATCAAAGTATTTGAAAAAGCGCCTGATGAAGATACCCTATTACTAAATGAAGAAGCTACTGACACGGATGATGAGGCCGCCGAGGCTGCTGCCGCTGCACTTACCAGTGCTGACAATGATTTTGGTCGCACCACTGACCCTGTGCGCATGTATATGCGTGAAATGGGAACGGTTGAGTTATTAACACGCGAAGGTGAGATTCAAATTGCGATTCGCATTGAAGAAGGCCTATATGAAGTTTTAACAGCATTATCTACATACCCCGCTTCTGCCGAGTTTTTACTTGACTTTTACGCAAAAGTTGAAGCTGAAGAAAAGCGCCTGACCGATTTGATATCGGACTTTATCGACCCAACCGCTGAGCGACATGTGATTCCAGAACCTGCACCGATAGTATCTGCACAATCTAAAGAGGAAGCAGCGGCCGCAAAAGAGGAAGAGGGTGAAGAAGAGGAAATTGAAGATCTAGGCCCTGATCCTGAAATAGCGAAAGAAAAGTTTGCTGAACTTAATGACTTATATGTTCAAGCTTGCCAAGCACAATGCAATTGTGATGATAAGCTTTATTTAGAGTTACGTGAAAAACAAGGCATGAAAATGCTGGAGTTTAAACTTACGCAACCAGTCATCAATGAACTAGGTAGTCAGTTACACGAAATTATTGATCGTATTCGTGGGCATGAACGCCAAATAATGAAATTTTGTGTGCAAAAAGCTGCAATGCCTCGTAAAGATTTTATTACAAGTTTTCCTAGAAACGAAACTAATCTTGAATGGTTAAATGAGTACATCGCTAAAAACCCACAGTTAGAAGAAGCGCTAACACCTTTTAAAGATGATGTTTTATTCAATCAAGTGCAACTTAAAAAACTTGAAGAGCAAACTCGTTTAAGCGTAACCCAAATTAAAGAAATAAATCGTACTGTTTCTGTCGGAGAAGCAAAAGCACGACGTGCTAAAAAAGAAATGGTTGAAGCTAACCTGCGCTTAGTTATCTCAATAGCTAAAAAATATACCAATCGCGGTTTACAATTTCTTGATCTTATCCAAGAAGGAAATATTGGCTTGATGAAAGCCGTGGATAAATTTGAGTATCGTCGTGGTTACAAGTTTTCAACCTATGCTACATGGTGGATACGTCAAGCTATAACACGCTCTATTGCTGACCAAGCAAGAACCATTCGTATACCCGTCCACATGATTGAGACAATCAATAAACTAAACCGCATCTCACGGAAATTACTCCAGGAAAAAGGTCGAGAAGGAACTCCAGAAGAACTTGCCATTGAAATGGAAATGCCCGAAGAAAAAGTCCGTAAAGTGATGAAAATTGCTAAAGAGCCAATTTCAATGGAAACCCCGATAGGTGATGATGAAGACTCATCATTAGGCGATTTCATTGAAGACGGTAACGTACAATCACCGATTGACTCTGCAACATCGACCGGTTTAGGCGAGAGCACTCGTGATGTATTAGGAAGCCTAACTCCACGAGAAGCTAAAGTATTACGCATGCGCTTCGGTATTGA
The DNA here is from genome assembly GCA_026989145.1 of Thiotrichaceae bacterium. Lineage (GTDB taxonomy): Bacteria > Pseudomonadota > Gammaproteobacteria > Thiotrichales > Thiotrichaceae > Cocleimonas. Next base: position 1,259 of record JALSJU010000083.1, on the reverse strand, counting down.
TATGAATACTGATCATACCTTAGAAGAGGTCGGTAAACAGTTTGATGTAACGCGTGAAAGAATCAGACAAATTGAAGCAAAAGCCTTAAGAAAATTGCGTCATCCAAGCAGATCAGATATGCTACGCAGCTTTCTAGAAGTGAACAAAGACCCAGGTAGTCATTCCTAGGTTTAACTCACAACACCTAGGGCCTGTAGCTCAGTTGGTTAGAGCAGTAGACTCATAATCTATTGGTCGAAGGTTCGAGTCCTTCCAGGCCCACCATATAAATCAAAGGGTTACAGGTTTTCAGCTTGTAGCCTTTTTTTGTTTTGCTACCTATTTGCTACCCTAGGTTCAATTTCGCGCTATTTTTATATTATTTGTTTAGGCACAAAAAAGCCCCGATATTAACGAGGCTCTTAATTTTATTATTCCTGATTTTATTTAAGGCTCAACATACACGGATTCTATGTGGGTTATCGGCATAGCACCTTTCATATTAATATCCTTCTTATCAGGCTCGTTCAATCCGTACAATTTACATAAACCACTGGTGGCTTGATTCATTGCGCTAGGTTGTCCTTGCTCCTTAGCTTTCTCAAAGGCTTCAAGATACATTTCTCGCACACGCTCCTGATTAAACCCTGCTTTATCTGATAATACCTTTTGTGCTTTCTGTATTGCCTCTTGTATTTCAGGTTTGCTCAGGTTCTCATTACCTATTGAATAGGCTGTTTTTTCACTGTAACCCGCTCTAATACTTGCTTGTGTGGCATTTAAATCAATAAGATATTCTTCGATGAATCGCTTTTGTTTATCCGTTAGTTTACTCATGTTTAACCTTTCCCCTTTGTTATTGTAATGTCACCTTTCGGTGGCATTGTCCCAAAAATAAAAGTCATTGGTTCTGGTTCTCCATGTTCTATTTTTGATCTGTCAATTATCAATCCGTGAAGCTTTGCAAGATTATGAGCTGTAGTAGTCATTGCACTGGCTTGTTTAACTTCCTTCGCCACGCTGTAGGCTTCTCTGTGCATAGTTGTTATTTCATCCACTGTTACACTGCTACGTTGCGCGCTTTCTCTTTGAGCCTCTTGTATTGCATTTTGAATCATAGGTTTTGACAGGTTCTCGCTACCTATCTCCTGTGTATCAAACGTCAACTAACTTGTCCGGTTCGCGTCAATTAACTTGTCCGATTTTGATTTAACTTTTCTGCTTGTTTTCTTCGATAGCTTTCTCCTTCTATTTTATAAATATCCGCATGGTGTACCAG
>JALSJU010000082.1 GCA_026989145.1 Thiotrichaceae bacterium | reverse complement strand
CGATGATAAAGCTGTGTCGTTTAGCGATTTTAAAAAGTACTAAATTTCGTAACGAGCCATACTTTTTGGCAACACTTCCCTTTGGGTCTGCTAAAAGAATAAAGGGTAGCTGATGATTCTCGGCAAATAGTTCGTGGCTTTCATTGTTATCGACACTTACTCCAATAACCACGGTATTTTTAGCTTTAATGGCGACGATGTTATCGCGAAAACTACAGGCTTCTGCGATACAGCCTGGGGTTTCATCCTTGGGATAAAAGTATAAAACGACCCATTTCCCTTTCATTTGACTTAAGCTTTGCGGCTGGTGATGTTGATCCGTTAAGGTAAAGTCAGGAGCGGGTTTTCCAATTTCTAATGCATTCACAGTTATTACTCCTATGATAAAGAAACTTACAATAGCGAGCTTTAGTATTGCTTTCATAGTGTAAGCATAGTTTAAATTCGTGAGAATAGGGTATAAAAAAACCCGCTAGAGAGCGGGTTAACTCTTACGAGTATGACTAGGAGGAGTGTCATTTTCTCTATAAGTGTTGTCTAATATATGTTGTTAAACGCTTACTCGCATTGATTGATGTCAATTTTATAGTCTTTTTTTTGTAGAGTGATTGGGCATTCAAAAGAGAGTGATGTTGCGGATAGCTGTAGTTGTGTATGTGGCGTTTTGGAGTTTTTTCTCGACTCCCCGTAAAGTCGATCCCCAATGACTGGGTAGCTAAGTTGTGATAAATGTTTTCTAATTTGGTGTTTTCGCCCTGTTTCTATACTGACCTCTAAGTGAGATATGTTAGTGCCTATATTGTAACTAAGCAGGCTGAAATGACTGATAGCGTCTTTTTCATCAAGTTGATTATTTATAGTGACTGTTGATTTATTACCTTTTTTTAGTAGTTTAGAAAAGTCACCTAGCACGCTAACGTGGTAGCATTTTTTAATCAATCGTTTTTGAAACATGCTTGAAAACTGTGCTGCCACTTGTTTTTTATGGGCAATAATTATTAAGCCACTGGCTGCACGGTCTAGCCGATGAACAATAAACGCAGGCCGCTCAGGTTGTAAATGCTTTTCTGCCCAGCGATAGATTGTGCAATGATCCCCCCATTTTGAACCTTGTGATAGCATTCCAGCAGGTTTATTCCAAATACTATAGCCACCTTCATCACTGACAAGAGTTGCAGTGGGCGGTGGCGTGTTTAGTACTTTTTTATCATAGTAGCAATGTAAAATATCGCCTTGTTTTAGCCTCTTTTTAGCACGACGTAGGCGTTGTGTATAACGTTGATTTTGAGCATCTCTCGTTTCTATCCACACACAGCCTTTTTGCATGATTTCCTTGAGTGCACTCTTGGATTGTTTTTCTTTTAGCATCGCATTGGCCAACCAGTCAACGGCGGTTATTTCGTCTTTTTCAATGCAAATGTGGTATTCGGTTTTTGTCATAGTATTGGATTAGAAGTGAGGAAAATTTATTAGGTTTATTGTACTTTTTTGAACTATGATTGAGAAACTAGCTGAATTAGTATTTGTATACGAACTTAGCTAAGTTTACTGCAATCATTCTGATAAATTAAGGAGCATTTCATGTCAATGAAACAAATATTAATAGGTTTAACCAGTGCAGCATTGTTGTCGTTATCTATGGCGGTACAAGCAGCACCGATTAAGCTTAAGTTTTCTCACGTAGTTGCTGAAAATACACCCAAAGGGCAAATGGCGATTAAATTTAAGGAGTTGGTTGCAGAACGCTTAAAAGGCAAAGTTGAAGTTGAAGTTTTCCCCAATGGTCAACTGTTTGGGGATAATAAAGTATTAGAGGCGTTATTGTTAGGTGATGTTCAACTTGCTTCACCTTCTTTATCCAAATTTAAAAAGTACACCAAAAAATTACAGATTTTTGACCTACCATTCTTGTTTAATGATATGGCGGCTGCCGAGAAATTTCAGCAAAGTGAAGCGGGTCAAAGCTTGTTAAAGACGGTTGAAAAGAAAGGTTTGATCGGCTTAGGCTATATGCATAACGGCATGAAGCAGATGTCTGCATCAAAACCACTGCATGTACCTGCAGATGCTAAGGGCTTAAAATTCCGCATCATGTCATCTGATGTTTTAGCAGCACAGTTTGAAGCAGTAGGAGCAACGCCTTTAAAGAAGCCTTACTCTGAGGTGTTTACCTTATTGCAAACTAAGGCAATAGATGGACAAGAAAATACTTGGTCGAATATACGCTCGAAAAAATTCTATGAGGTGCAAGATAATATCACTTCATCTGATCACGGCTTGTTAGATTATATGGTTGTGACTTCTGCTGAATTTTGGAATGGCTTACCTGCGGATATTCGCACAGAGTTAAAGAAAGCATTAGACGAAGCGGTCGCACTAGGTAATAAAGTGGCAGCAGAAAAATCACAAAGTGATAAACAAGCAATTATTGATAGCAAGCGCACTAAGGTAATTGAGTTAACAAAGGAAGAGCGTCAGCAATGGGTGGATATGATGAAGCCTGTTTGGAAAAAGTTTGAGCCAATAGTTGGTAAAGACTTATTGGACGCAGCAATTTCTGCTAATAAATAATAGCTTGAACGTTGTATTTTAAAAAGGCACATCTTAATTGGGTGTGCCTTTTTTTTTGATATTTTAGAACGAGTAGGGATAAATAATGCTTGGCAATATTATTAATAAATTTGAAGAGAGTTTTCTCTCATTGTTACTAGTCGGGATGACCATGTTGGTATTTTCTGAAGTGGTTTTACGCTTTGGTTTTAACACGGGGATTAGTTGGTCGCAAGAAGTGACCCTGTACATGATGGCGTGGTTTGTCTTATTCGGTGCATCCTACGGTGTTAAGGTTGGCGCGCACATAGGTGTAGATAGTTTTGTGAAACTGTTTCCTAAAAAAATGCGGGTTGCAATGGGCTTGTTGTCGGTCTCTATCTGTATTGCGTATTGTGTGATTTTTATGATTGGCGCATGGAATTATTTGACAAAATTACACTTAATTCACCTAGAAATGGAAGATTTGGAAATAGAGCGTTGGATGTCAGAAAGTATCATTTTGCTTGGTTTTTTGTTTCTTTTATTTCGTTTTTTGCAATTATTTATCAAAATATTAAAAGGTGATGCAGAAGGTTTTTCACATATTGATGAGGCACAAGAGAGCCTTGAATTAGCGGCTCAAATTAAGGCAGAAGCAGCATTAGATTCCGCCTCGACTATAAGTAATACTGGAGGACATAAATAATGGAATCTTTCGTGATACCTACGTTATTCTTTCTTCTATTCTTTTGCATGATGATTGGCGTACCCGTTGCTGTTTCACTGGGTTTTTCAAGCATTGTGACGATTCTTTTATTTGCGGATGACTCACTCGCATCAATCGCACTAAAATTATTTGAGGCACTTTCAGAGCATTATACATTTTTAGCAATTCCGTTTTTTATACTATCTTCTGCCTTTCTTTCTACAGGGGGAGTGGCGAAACGAATTATAGATTTTGCGATTGATATTGTGGGGCATATTCGTGGTGGTTTAGCGATGGCAGGGGTACTTGCTTGTATGCTTTTTGCTGCAGTTTCAGGATCATCACCGGCAACGGTTGCAGCCATTGGCGCGATTGTGATTGTTGGTATGACGCGGGTTGGCTATCCTGAAAAGTTTGCGGCAGGTGTTATAAGTACCGCTGGCACTTTAGGTATTTTAATTCCACCTTCAATTGTTATGTTGGTCTATGCCGCAGCAACAGAGGTATCAGCCGCACGTATGTTTATGGCAGGAATGGCGCCCGGAATTCTGATGGGCGTGATTTTAATGATAGCGATATATATTTATGCGCGTATCAAAGGGTTGCCGTCATCACCTTTTCCAGGATTTAAGAAAATTGCAAAATCAGGTTTAACTGCACTAGGTGGCTTGATGCTGATTTTTATAGTGCTGGGTGCAATCTACGGTGGAGTTGCTAGCCCTACAGAGGCGGCAGCGGTTGCTAGTGTGTATGCTTTTTTTATTGCTGTGTTCGGTTACCGCGATATTGGCCCACTAAAAAACCTACCATGGCGCAAAAAGGGAGAGGGGCTTACCTCAGTCATAACAAGAAACTCATGGCAAATGGCGAGTGCCTTGCCGAAGAGCTTTTTTGATAAAGAAGTACAAAAAGTTATTCTAGACGCCTCTAAAGTATCCATTATGCTGTTATTTGTTATTGGCAATGCCATTTTGTTTGCGCATGTATTAACCACTGAGCGAATACCACATCATATTGCAGAAATGATAATTGGTTGGGGCTTGCCAGCCTGGGGCTTTTTATTAGTAGTAAATTTGCTACTATTAATAGCCGGTAATTTCATGGAGCCTTCGGCAATCTTACTCATTATGGCGCCGATACTCTTTCCGATAGCAACAAAACTAGGAATAGATCCGATTCACCTTGGAATAATCATGGTCGTGAATATGGAAATAGGCATGATAACGCCACCGGTAGGGTTAAACTTATTTGTAATTTCAGGGATAACGAATAAAAGTATGGGCTGGGCAATTAGCGCCTCATTGCCGTGGTTATTGCTACTGCTATTCTTTTTAATGTTGATAACCTTTGTGCCACAAATATCACTCTTTGTGCCAGAGATGTTTGATAAATTTCATGGTTATAAATAGCATTGCTTAAACTAAGACTTTACATGAGCCGGTGGCGAAAGAAAATCCGGATTAAATCCTATTGGTTGAGGCGGGAAATGAAGCTAATAGCGGGTTATTGGCAAGTTTTCTAACGAAAACCAGTGGGATTTTAGTTGTTTTTACTATCATCCGTGTGTGCAAAGGTCTCAATCTATATAAGTTTGTACTAATATTTGACTTTATAATAAGCTGTTGTATTCTTACAACAGTTATAGGCTATTACTATAACTCTAGGGGCTTTTTAAATCAGAGTTGTAATTTACGGCTCGTTTAAGCCCTGTGAATTTTAAAAAAATAAAGGGAAATATTATGAAGAATCAAAAACTAGTCATTTCAGGAGCTGTTGCTTTAGCAACTTCCGTATGTACGCTATCTGCTTATGCTGTGCCATCAATCCTAAGCTATAAAGAGGCTAGTTCAGCATATAGCGATGCTTATGTAACCGGGAGCTTTAATGCGGCTGATGGTAATCAACAGCGTGCAAGCTATGACTTGGATTTAGCTGTAGACTTTGAAAAAGTTTTAAGTACACCGAGCCGTAATATTAAGTATGACTTTACTGCGGCAGGCAGCAAAAAACGTAGTTCAACCAATGGTGAAGCGGCTACAAATACTTACCAAGCGTCTGGCTCTGCGACAATGGATAAGTACTTTCGTGAAGGATCTCGAGGAGCATTCTGGTACGGAAAAGGCGAGGTCGGCGCTAAGAAAGGTCAAAAGAAATCTTTTTCTAAAATCACAGCGGGTTTAGGCTACGGTCGCGTTGTAAATGTTACACCAATGGCACGTGCTATTCGTGTTGTTGAAGCTTTACGCGAAAACGGTAGTTTAAAGGCTGATCTTCCAAGTGAGACCTACCAAGCAATTGCAACAATCATTGCGAAGGAAGCACAGTACCGTAGCCAGCACGGAAGTAAGTATTATGTTCAACACTGGGTTGCTGATATCGAAAAAGCAATCGGTTCATCTATTGGCGCTCGTGGAGCAATTAGAGCCAATGATGTTTTGGGCAAGGAGCGTATATCTACACGAAAGCACGGTTGGTTAGTGCGCGCAGGTATTGGTGCTGTGTTAAGTGACTATGATGGAGAAACCGGCAAGCCTGCTCTTGAAGTGGGTGCGGAATATCACCGTCCAATAAGTAATCAAACTCAGTTCTCAAACGAAGCAATTTTTACGACAACGCTTAAAGACAGTAATAGCAGTTACAATGTAAAAAATTATATGTCACTCACCCACGAGATTACTGATGTTATCGATTGGGAGAACAAGTGGGTTGTTGATTACAGTAAGTCAGATAATGTTGATGCGATAACAAATCATACGTTGAGCTCTGCATTTAATTATCAGTTGAGCAATCAATTAGATTACAACGTAACAGCAACTCTTGTAAAAACAGATGCTAAAGATGATCTGGATAAGAAGTTAAGCATGGGCGTTAAGTACCGCTTAAAGTAACAAGAAAGGCATAGGTCGTAAAAAAAGGGAGCTTAAATGCTCCCTTTTTTTGCTTAAGGAATCTCAAAATAAGCTCGCAGAATTCAATTAGGTTGTTCAGAGGTTCCTTAAAATTTACTACTTACTTTGTTAGTTGCCTAGGAGATAAAAACATAAGTTATAATTGACTTAACACTCACATGAAATTTCAATATTATTTTAAATAGATGCTAAAAAAATTACTAAAAAAGTTTGGGACAGTTTTATATGTTCAGATATGGGAGAAGAAAATAAAGGTTACAAATATATCCACAGGAGAAGTTCTTGAAGAAAAGGCATTAGTTGCTATTAGAACACAAGGTGGTAAAAAAGCCATCGAAGCCGTTGGTAACGATGCCTCATTAATAACAGATAAAAATATAACAGTATTTGAGCCCTTTGTTCATAAAAGGCTTTTGCTATCAAATTTCACTATTGCTGAAATCTTATTACAACATGAATTTAACCTCTTGCTAAAAAAGGAAAGAGCAATATTTCAACCAAGGGTTATAATTCATCCTATGGAAAAAATTGATGGTGGGCTAGGGCAGATAGAAATTAGAGCATTTAGGGAATTAGCAATTGGTGCTGGAGCTAGAGATGTTAAAGTTCATCAAGGGGTGGAGTTATCTATATTAAATTTTGACTATGAAGCTTTGCCCGATGATTATGACTTATAAAGTAACTAACAAATTGCTCAAAAACGGACTTGCGTAAGAAGACCATCTTAAGATTTAAACATAGTGAAATTAACGCAAGCCCTTTAGGAAGGTGTCATAGAAACTTTTTTAGCATAGACCCATAAACCGAATAGACTTAGAAAGTCTAGAATAAAAAAACTGCCGGCCGCTGAGCTTTTTTCTCCAAGATTATTGTTTTTTTGTAGTTTATGTAGTGCGTTCGCGTAACGATCAGAAAGACCTTTAGGCTCTGGGCCACCGTTATCATAAATCCCTACAGATGAGTCTATAACAATGGCTTTTGCGCCCAGCGCATTGATTTTAATAATAATATTTTCTAAATTGTTAATAAAATCTTCTGTGTTCACTGGAGGCTTTTGCCAATAATCATTAGTGCCTAAAGATACCCAAATAAAATTAGGCGAATCCACTTCTGATAAATCTGTATCAAATGCTTCAAGTGTATCGGCGGATGTCCTGCCATGTATTGCCTTATTGATGATATCACTCATAACTACTTTTGAGGCGAGTCTCTCAATAAGCGCGCCATCATTAAACCAACTATCACCGACAAAGACATGTTTCTTATTTTTAATTTTTGCAGTGTTTAGTTGATTGATAGCAAAGTCAGCGATAGCTTTATAACCAACTTTGTTTGGGTGAGAGCCATTATCATAAAAATTCCAAATAGCAGATCCTGATGAAATATCCCCATGTAGTTGATTAGTTAAGTGATAAATATTGCCTTCTATACTTTTAACTTGACCAACAAAATAGTTGCCTACATTTGTTTGATAAACAAAAAGCTCTGACTCGTGCAAGTCTTGTGCGCTAAGTGTTATTTGACTATCTCCTGCAAAAGCATCAGAGCTTATTAGAAATGGGGTTAACCCTTCGGTTTCAGACCATGTCCAAGGTTCGCCTTTTAATAAGCCATAGTGCATAGGGATAACAGTAAAATCTAAGTTTGTCTTTTGCTTCACCTTACTGTCTTTTGCAAATGACATAACGCTGAAAAAACTACTGCTTACTAAAAGTGCTAGTATGAGTAGTATTCGTGAATAAATATTTAATGAATGATTTTTGTTCATGGTTTGTGATGTGAGGTTAAAGTCTCAGTAATTTCTTTAATTTAGGTTGTAAAAATTGCGCCATCGGTTTTTCAGCGAACGTATGAATGACCCAAGCCGACACTATCATAAGTAAAATAACCGCAGTGAGTAACACATAACGGTTAACCGTATTACCGAAATGGTTATAAATAATAAAGCCTATTGTAGCGTGAATTAAATATAAGGGATAAGTTAATGCACCTAGAGTTTGTAGCTTTTTTGACCGCAAACGCTGCGTTTTATTAAAAGCAATTAAGAAAAAAACCAGATAAAAAAAACTAATAATAACAATGGGAATAAGCGTTGAAAATGATAATTTATAAAATCGCTCTAGCTCTTGAGCCTCTAACACAGCAAAGTATAGCGTTAAGATATACGCTGAAAATAATAATAATCCACGCGTTATGTCTAATCCTTTCAAGTAGATCAAATACAATAATGAACCAGAAATGAAGTAAGTTCCCCATTCAGGAAAGAAAAATAATTGGCCAAGGGTCGGCAGGGTAAAGAATAAGTTAATGATAATAATGGCAAGCCACATAGCCAATAAAAATTCAATATAAGCTAACTTGTTAAAAAATAAAACAATGAAAATAAGCGCATAAAAGACCAGCTCAATGAGCAATGTCCAGTAAACACCGTCAACAGGATCAATACCCACGTAACCACTTATCATGCTTAAATTCATAATATATTGAGATAAGTTTACGGAGTAGTTAGGTGAGCCAAAAAAGAAAATAATGGCTGCAGATAGTGTAACAGCTACCCAAAATGCGGGATAAAGGCGAATGAAGCGAGAGCTAGCAAATTTTAAAGCAGTACTGTTTCTTGCCGAAAGCAATATAACAAAGCCACTAATCATAAAAAACAGATTTACGCCAAGATAAGTATATTGGGCGAAAGGAGCGAGAATAGGGTATTCAACAGGGCTAGTATAATCACCTTGTATGTGATTTTCAGCAAACCCCATAAAGGTATAATGGTAAAATAACACTGCCAATGCGGCAATAAAACGTAATAAGTCTAGCTCATAGAGCCTTGCTTTATTTGTGCGATTATCCATTTAAGGTATTACGTCCTAATAATTTCCCCCTTGTTATTAATTTATATTGAGATTACAAACGAGCTCTACGAAATATTACAAGATGAACTCATTGACTAAATAATGAAGTTCAATACTTAGTTGGAACTTAGCCGAGTATTAAATGCAAGATTATATAGGCTTATTTATTTTAACCAATGTAAACAACCAATATGATGAAAAATTCTACAACTTGCGGAGGACTTTTTTATCTTTGGCTTATTCTTGATCAAGTTTTGAGAAATTCACCACTCTGATGATTCCACATTTCAGCATACTTGCCTTTTTTGTCTAGCAGTTGATGATGACTACCTTCTTCAATGATCTTTCCATGTTCTAAAACAATAATGCGATCCATGCGCAATATAGTCGAAAGCCGGTGTGCAATAACAATCGCGGTTTTATCTTCAATTAATTCAAAAATTGCTGTTTGGATTTCCTTTTCTGTGATTGAGTCTAGCGCACTGGTTGCTTCATCTAAAATCACAATCGGCGCATTTTCTAAAAAGGCACGTGCCAGAGCGATACGCTGTTTTTCGCCCCCTGACAGCTTCACGCCGCGTTCTCCAACCATGGTCTCAAAACCATCATTAAGCCGTTCAATAAACCCAAGACTGCGTGATTTTTTTGCAGCACTGATTAGTGCATCTTCTGTTGCATCTGTATTTAAAAGAATATTCTCACGTACTGAGCGATGAAAAAGCTCCGGCTGTTGAGGCACTAGCGAAATCTGTTTTCTTAGCGATGCAAGGGTGAAGTCTTTAGCAGGGTAGCCATCCAGCAATATCTCACCTTGCTGCGGCTCAAAAAAGCGAAATAGTAATTTTGTGAGTGATGTTTTACCCGAGCCGGAATGCCCAACCAAGGCAACTTTTTCACCTGCTTTTATGGTTAATGAGAAATCTTCAAACAGGCAGCGGTTTGATTGTTTAGTACCTCCGTAGGCAAAGTGGACTTTATTAAAAGAAATTTCACCACGGCAGATTTTAAGTTCTTTTGCATTGCTTAAATCTGTTTCACGATTTTCACTATGACGCTGTTGGTAAATTTCTGCCATCTCAGAAGCATCGGCCAGAGCGGTAAAAAAGTTACGAAAGTTTCTGCCAAAATCCCACAGGCGATGCACCAGCATAATGAGGATTGACTGGAATAGAACAAACTCACCCACATTAAACTGCCCTGTTTGCCACTCCCCAATCATTAGATAAACGAGTACCAGTTCTATACCCATCGTCATTAATCCTTGTACCGCAAAGGAGATAAACATTAATATCCATGCAATCTTTTTACGCGCGTAAACTTCATTGGCTTTGTTGCTAACGACTTCTTTTTCACTGCCTTCAAGTGCAAAACTTTTAACAATAAAAATATTGCTAATCGCATCGGAGTAGCTGCCACCTAGTTTCGAGTCGGCTTCTGCAATGGCTTGATCGTATTTTAATTTCCAAATAGAAAAGCCAACACTCCATGCGATATAAAAAATAACCCAAATCAAAAAGTAATAAGCGAACTCGGGGTAGTGTTGATAAAACAATACAAAAGCAATCAAGATGCCGATCAGGTTTTGCATAAACTGGAATAAAAACCAGTCCATAATCACTTCATAAGCGCGTGAGAAACGGGCCGCTTGTTTGATTAAACTGCCTGAAAAGTTATTCTCAAAAAAGTCATACTTTTGCTGAATCAAAATATCAAATGACTGTTTTTCAAGATGCCTTACACCACCCGCATCAATAGGGATAATACCCACTTCAAGAATGCGCCAAGATAACCAAATACCGCCGTAAAAAAGTACAATCATCCAAAAATTATCAAGCATCATTTGAGCAGTATCAGCGGTATAAGGCTGAGCAAAACCATTCGCAATATTTTTATAAAATACAGGTACATAAATGCCAAGCGTAGTGGCACTAATCACACCCAGCATGACTAATAGAAACCACCAGCGATGCCGCCATGTGACTTTAATGTATTCGATAAAAATTGTTTTCATAGTCTAGACTTGTAGAGTAGGGTTAAAGTGTACTTGATTCCTAAGCAATTACACCGCATATTTGTAGCATAAATAAAAGGAGAGCCACTATGGGTGCTACCGCTAAAGTTGTTAATATGTACAAACCTTCTACATGGAAAGAGAAAGGACTTAAGTGGACGCTCGGCATGTTGTTTGTCACGTTGCTTTTGTTGCTCCTGTTATTGTCTTTTTTTTGGAGTCGTGAACCGGATAGGTTTGATGTTAACACCCATGCGCAAACCTTGGCGGAAGATTTAGGTGTACAAGTAGTTACAGGGTTTACAACCACAGCCACGTTGGCAGGAATCGTAGATACACTGGTGGATAAGTCAGGTGGTTTTATTGAAAACGACCGCATGCCACCGGGTGTGATTATGGATAATATGCCCAACTGGGAGTTTGGCGTATTGGTGCAAGCGCGTGATATGTCATTGATTATGCGCAATGATTTTAGTCGTTCACAATCGCAATCAACCGAAGATAAGGACTTGGTGAATGCACAAACTAAAATGTTTACCGATTCAAATCTATGGATACTACCGCCAGCAGAAAGTCAATATCGTGATAGTAGCCAATCATTAAAAAAATACTTAAAAAGGCTCGGCGATGATAATCAATCAGACGCCCAATTCTATGCCCGTGCTGATAACCTTGTGGATTGGTTACAGCTGGTCAAGAAGCGCTTAGGCTCACTCTCACAACGATTGAGTGCTAGTGTTGGTAAAGAGCAATTAAATACTAACTTAGCCGGTGATGCGGAGGCAAAACAATCGACACCCACAGCAGTATCCAATTATATTAAAACTGATTGGTTTGAAATTGATGATGTTTTTTACGAAGCACGTGGTCAAACATGGGCATTAATTCATTTACTCAAAGCGATTGAGGTTGATTTTGGCTCAGTGCTACAAAAGAAAAATGCCCGCGTGAGTTTACGTCAAATTATTCGTGAATTAGAAGGCACGCAACAAACGGTGTGGAGCCCAATTATATTAAATGGTAAAGGCTTCGGCTTGGTAACGAATCATTCATTAGTCATGGCATCGTACATATCACGCGCAAATGCGGCATTGATTGACTTGGAAAGTTTATTACGTCGCGGATGATGATCGGTTTCCGTTATATTACAGGTAATAACAAGCGTACGTTATTTGGTAAATTTAATAAATATCAGATAAATGGGGGCCAACACAACAGCGAGTTAAATTCATCGTGTTTTCTATGTGGGGATTAGGGTACTTTACTCATTAGTATTTTCACGCCTACTACTCAGCCACAAAGCCACGCTTGCAAGTATAGTCCCCACAATGATATTTGTAAGGGGGGGGTTATTAGTAAAAACAAGTAGCAAAAGGAAACTAGCTGCCATGCTACTCACAGCAAGGTATTTCGCTTTGCGGGAGATTATCCCATGCTCCATAAAGTCTTTTACACCTTGCCCGTAGCGAGTATTTTGGTAAATTCTTTTAACAAGCTGGGGGGAGCTTTTAGACCATAACCATACCGCTATTATCCAAAAGATGGTGGTGGGTAATAAGGGCAGGAAGATGCCGAGCACACCGACCGAAAAACTCAACCAGCCTAAGGCAATCAATAGTTTTTTGCTAAGCTTGTTTGACTTCATAGAGCAATTATTACTTTTTAAATCGGAATCGCGGTAGGTTTATATCAAAGTGTAGAGCCAATAGTCTGGCGATAAAAATGCACAGACCAGCAATAATTGCGGCTTGGGCAGCATCCAATTTTAAGTAAATCAGCCCAATAAACAGCATCGAGCCTAACCATGAGACGGTTGCATACAGCGGACTGGTGAAAACCATTGGTGGTTCATTGCATAAAATATCTCTAAAAATCCCGCCCATAGTTCCTGTCATAACCCCCATAAAGCTGGCGATTAACCACGGTGTGCCAACCATGAGGGAGAGTAGCGTTCCTGCAATGCCAAATGTTGCAAGCCCCGCAGCATCAGGGATAAGAAAAAATCTGGGCGAGATTACGATTAAGCGCGCCAGTGTAAAAACTGCAAAAGCACTCACCAGCGAGGCAATAAAAAACATTTGGTCCTTGATCCAGAAAACATCTTGATCCAGTAGCATGTCTCGAAGTGAGCCACCCCCTAAGC